>JBJTAW010000188.1:0-4062 GCA_046091025.1 Chakrabartia sp.
TGAAAGTGCCGCCGCCTTGGGCCTTCCCCCCGGCAGGGCGCTGGCCGAGGCCCGGGCGCGTGTGCCCGATCTCACCAGCGTGCCCTATGATCCCGAGGGCGATGCCCGGTTATTGGATCGGCTGGCCGATGCCTGTGACCGCTTTACCCCCTCCGTTGCGCTCGATCCGCCCGATGGGCTGATCCTCGACATTACGGGCTGTGCCCATCTTTGGGATGGAGAATCGGGGCTGGTGACGGCGCTGGCAACGTTGCTGGTCCGCCAGGGCATGACACTGCGCCTTGCCTTAGCGGACACGCCGGATCAGGCCCGCGCCCTTGCCCGCCATGGCGGCGAATTGCTGCGCGCCGGGCGCCGCATTCGGCCCAGCCAGATCAACGATGTCCGCCCCGCTTATGATCAGGCCGGATCGACGGACTCACATATGCCCCTGCTGTCTCCAGAGCCAATTGCGGTTGAGGCGCTGCCCATTCACGCACTGGGTTTGGGGGAGGATCGGACGACCGCCCTGCGCCGGGCCGGGCTTGTGACTTTGGGGGATCTCGCCGCCCGACCCCGCGCGCCGCTCGCGGCGCGATTTGGCGCCGATGCCGTGACTTGGCTCGCCCGGATTTTGGGAGAAGACGATGTGCGGATCACGCCGCGTCGGCTGCCCCCGGCCCTGACCTGCGCCCAGCGCTTTGCAGAGCCGGTTGCCCGCACGGACTTTATTCACACCGCGCTCCATGCCCTTGCCGCCGACGCGGGGGCAGAGCTGGCGCGCCGGGGGCAAGGGGGGCGCGTCTTTGCCGTCCAACTCTTTCGCAGCGATGGCGCAATCCACCGGCTCCAGATTGAAACGGGTCAGGCAACACGAGATCCCGATCTAGTCATGCGCCTGTTGGGGGAACGGATTGAAACCCTGTCCGATCCGCTGGATCCCGGCTTTGGCTATGATCTGATCCGCCTCGACATTGCGGTCGCGGAACCTCTGGCCGCGACGCAACCGGGGCTGGACAGGCGCGGAGACGGGGCACAGGCGCTCTCCCTCTTGACCGATCGACTGAGCGTGCGACTGGGCGCGGGGCGGGTACGCCGCTTTGCCGCTGGCGACAGCTATATCCCCGAATGCGCAGGCTTTACCGTCCCGGCGGGCCGCCCCGTCCTGCCGCTGACAGAACATGCCGCCCCCGCAGGGGAGCCACCCTTGCGCCCGGTGCGGATGCTCGACCCGCCGCAGATTGTCGATGTCATCGCCGAGGTGCCCGATGGCCCGCCACGCCGCTTTCGCTGGCGACGACAGACGCATGACATCACCGCCTTTGAAGGGCCGGAACGCATTGCCGCCGAATGGTGGAAGCGCCGCGACGGGGCCGGGCTGACCCGTGATTATTATCGCGTCGAAGATAGCGCGGGCCGCCGGTTCTGGATGTTCCGCCACGGCCTGTATGGCGCGGAAAAGACAAGCCCTGATTGGTATCTGCACGGCCTATTTGGATGAGGGCCTATTTGGATGCGGGATATGCCGAGCTGGCCGCCGCCACCAATTTCTCCTTCCTGCGCGGGGCATCCCACCCGGCAGAGATGGTGGAAGAGGCGATTGCCCTTGGCCATAAGGGGCTAGGCATTGCCGACAAGAACAGTCTGGCCGGGGTTGTCCGCGCCTGGCGCGCGGTGCAGGCTTTGCGAGAGGCAGGCCAAGCCAAGGACTTTCGCCTGCTCACAGGCGCGCGGCTGGTCTTTGCCGATAGCACGCCCGATATCATCGCCTATCCGATCAATCGACAGGGCTGGGGGCGGCTGACACGATTGCTGACGACGGGCAATTTGCGCGGGGAAAAGGGGGAATGCCTCCTCTATGTCACCGATCTTCTGGCGGCTTGTGATGATCTGGCGCTCATCCTCTTGCCCCGCACCGCAGCGTTCACCCCCCTGATCAAGACGCTGTCCAACCGAACCCGCCATGTCTGGATTGGCGTGGCCCAGCACCGCACCGGGCGCGATCGACGGCAGCTGGCAGAGCTCAAGATGCTCTCTGCACAGACAGGCGTGCCTTTGCTCGCCGTCAATGATGCGCTTTATGCCCGGCCAGAAGACCGGCCTTTGCAGGATATTTTGACCTGCATTCGCGAAGGCACGAGCATCGACAAGGCGGGGCGCAAGCTCGCCACCAATGCGGAACGGCATCTGAAAACGCCCGGCGAAATGGCCCGTCTTTTTGCCGAAGCGCCCGAAGCTCTGGCAGAGATAGGGCATGTGCTGGAGATCCTCCGCTTTGACCTTGCCGACCTGTCTTATGACTATCCGCATGAGCCCGTACCGCCGGGCTATACGCCGCAGGGCTGGCTGGAAGCGCTGGTTGCACAAAAGGCGCGTGACCGCTGGCCCGACGGCACGCCCGCCGACATGCAGGCCCTTTTGGAGGAGGAGTTTCGCATTATCGGCCGCCTCAATTACGCGGCCTATTTCCTGACCGTGCACGATATTGTCCAATTCGCGCAGAGCCGGGGAATTTTGTGCCAAGGCCGGGGGTCTGCCGCCAATTCCGCCGTCTGCTTTGTGCTCGGCATTACAGCGGTCGACCCGGCGCGCCACAAGCTGCTCTTTTCCCGGTTCATGTCCGAAGAACGGCGCGAGCCGCCCGATATTGATGTCGATTTTGAACATGAACGCCGCGAAGAGGTGATGCAGTATATTTATGCGCGCTATGGTCGCCACCGCGCCGGGATTGTCGCGACCGTCATCCATTACCGCCCGCGCAGCGCGGTGCGCGAAGTGGGCAAGGCGCTGGGCCTAACCGAGGATGTGACGCAGCGCCTCTCTTCCACAGTCTGGGGCAGCCATGCCTCTAAAATAGATACGCAGCGCTTTGCCGAAACGGGGTTTGATCCGGACGCACCAGAAATTGCCCGGCTCAACCATTTTGTGCAGCGGATTTTGCGCTTCCCCCGGCATTTGTCGCAGCATGTCGGGGGCTTTGTCCTGACCGAAGATCGACTGGATGAAACCGTGCCGGTGCTCAATGCCGCTATGGCGGATCGTACCTTCATCGAATGGGATAAGGATGACATTGATGCGCTTGGCCTGATGAAGGTCGATGTGCTGGCGCTGGGCATGCTGACCTGCATCCGCAAGGCCTTTGACATGATCGACGATCTGCGCCGCACGCGGGGGGTTGCAGACGCCCCCCTGTCTCTCTCGACAGTCCCCGATGTGGATGAGGGCGTGTTCGATATGCTGTGCCGGGGGGAGAGTGTTGGCGTGTTTCAGGTCGAAAGCCGGGCGCAGATGAACATGCTGCCGCGCATGCGCCCGCGCAATTTCTATGATCTGGCCATTCAGGTCGCGATTGTCCGGCCCGGCCCTATTCAAGGCGATATGGTGCACCCCTATTTGCGGCGGCGACAGGGGCGAGAGGCCGTCTCCTTCCCTTCCCCTGCGCCACCGCACAACCCCCATGAACTGCGCGATGTTTTGGGCAAGACTTTGGGTGTGCCCCTGTTTCAGGAACAGGCGATGAAGCTCGCCATTGTCGCGGCAGACTTTACGCCAAGCGAGGCCAATCACTTGCGCCGGGCGATGGCGACCTTTCGCAATTTGGGCACGATCAATGCCTTTCGCGACAAGCTTGTCACCGGGATGGTCACGCGCGGCTATGAGGAGGCGTTTGCCGCCCGCTGTTTCAAACAGATTGAGGGCTTTGGGTCTTACGGCTTTCCTGAAAGCCATGCGATTGCCTTTGCCCGGCTGGTCTGGGTGTCAGCCTGGATCAAGCACCATGAGCCCGCCATCTTTGCCGCCGCGCTCCTCAATTCGCAACCCATGGGGTTTTACGCACCCGCACAGATCGTGCGGGATGCCCGCGACCATGGCGTGCAGGTTGACCCCGTTGATGTGAATAGAAGCGGGTGGGATAATCAGGCGTTTGTCGGGGCCGATGGACAGACGGCCCTGCGGCTTGGCCTGCGTCAGATCACCGGGTTTCGCGCGGATTGGGCAGAGGCGATCGTGGCCCATCGCCCCTATGCCAGTCTGGAGGAGTTGACGCGCAAGGCCCGGCTGCCGCCGCGTGCGGTGCGGCTG
>JBJTAW010000189.1:0-3603 GCA_046091025.1 Chakrabartia sp.
GAATTTTTTGAAGAATGATTATCTGCCAAAGGCGCGTGAAACAGTTGGCCTGTCGAGCATGAAGGGCGGCGCCATGCTCTATAAGCTTGCCATTGAAAATACGACGACCCTGCCGCTGGATGCAGAGACCATTCATCAAACAGGCCTAACCGAAGTCACGCGGATCAAAAGTGAGATGGAAAAGGTCCGCCAAGAAGTGGGCTTTACGGGGACGCTGCCAGAGTTTTTCGACTATCTGCGCAATGACCCCAAGTTCAAGAAAGAAAGCCGGGACGCGCTGACCCAAGGCTATTATGATATTGGCAAGCAGGTTGATCAGAAGATCGGGGCCTATTTCTCAACGCTGCCAAAGGCCCCGCTTGAGATCCGTCCCTATGAAGAATTCCGCGAAAAATTTGAAGCCGGCGGCTCTTATGAACAAGGCACGCCCGATGGGAAACGTCCGGGCCGGTTCTATTTCAACGCCTATGATCTGCCGAGCCGAACGACACCGGGGATGACCACGCTTTATCTGCATGAAGGCGCACCGGGCCATCATTTCCAAATCAGCCTCGCGCAGGAAAATGAGGCTCTGCCTAGCTTCATGCGCTTTGGCGGCAATACCGCTTATGTCGAAGGCTGGGCGCTTTATTCCGAAACATTGGGCTATGAGATGGGCTTTTACAAAGACCCTTATCAGCGGTTCGGCACGCTGTCTGACGAGATGCTGCGCGCGATGCGGCTGGTGGTTGACACGGGCCTTCACGCCAAGGGTTGGATGCGCGATCAGGCGATTGACTATATGATGTCCAATTCCGACATGGGCCGGACCGATGCGACGGCCGAAGTGGAACGTTATATCGCGATACCCAGTCAGGCACTGGCCTATAAGACTGGGGCCATGACGATCCAGAGGTTGCGCGCAAAGGCGCAAAACGCGCTTGGCCCGAAATTCGATATTCGCGCTTTCCATGAACAGGTGCTGGGCACAGGGGCGTTGCCGCTGGCGGTGCTGGAAAAGAAAATCGACGCCTGGATCGCGGCGTCGAAATAAGGTGCTGGCCCTGCCCTGCCGTCGGGGCGGGGCCTTACCTAATAAAGTAGCCGACCACCATCCAGTTATTGCCCTGCTGGTAAAGAACTATGGTTTCGACAGCCTCTGGCCGTTGGTCAAAGGCTGTCGTGAACTGAATAAGCCGATAGGATCCAGCCAGAGCATTAGGAGGCGTAGGCAGGGGTGAGGTGCTCAGGAGGCTGCGCGTGCGAACACTGCCCAGAGGTACACGCAACGCGTCCATAACCTTGGCCCATTGCTCTCCGGTCAATTGCAGCCGAAATTGATCGCCCGAAGCTACCCAGCTGTCTTGCCACTTCTGCTCATCGATCAGGGCGATCCACTGGCGCGCCGACTGGACATCATCGCCCTCTTTTACGGGCTGGACCTGTGCCTGAATGAGGGATGGCTTCGCAACGTCCGAGGTCGCCGTGCTGCCCGCAGCGAGGGCGGGTGTGGTGATCAGCATCAAGGCAACACTGGCAAGCATCGGCATCTCCTATTCACAGATGTCGTGGCCGTAGACTTGCCTGTGGAGGCAGGCAAGGATGATTCAAATCGGCACTTGCGCGTCAACGTGATGGCGACGCATCGGCCATCGCCTCTGCAATCAGCTTGCGGCTGTTGGCGATGCCATACAGCGCGATGAAACTGCCCATGCGCGGCCCCGCGCTGGAGCCGAGGAGCGTTTCATAGAGCGCCTTGAACCAATCCCGCAGATTTTCAAACCCGCCGGTCTTGCCAATTTCATAGACGATGTTTTGAATGGCCTCTGCCTCGCTATCGGGCGCAAGATTGGCGAGTTCGGCATCGAGCCGTTGCAGCGCTTCCACCTCCACACCTTCTGGCTTGCGCCGCTTTAGAGTGGGGGCAATGAAATCCCGATTATAGGCGAGCGCCAAATTGATGAGCGTGGCGAGTTCTGGATGGGTCGCCGCACTCGCATCTGGCACATAGTTGACGAGATAGGCCCAAACCTGGGGCGCGGTTGCATGTTCACCCATGACGCCGACCAAATTGAGCAACAGGCCAAAGCTGACCGGCGGGACATCGGCGGTCACTTGCCCATTATGGATATGATGCACTGGGTTACCGAGCTGCTGTTCCACAGGCTGGCTCGCATAATTGCCACGGAATTGGAAATATTCATCCACGGCGCGCGGGATGACGCCCATGTGCAATTGCTTGGCGCTCTTAGGCTCTCGATAGGCGTAGAAAGCCAGACTTTCCTGTGTGCCATAGGACAGCCATTGTTCCAGACTCAGGCCATTGCCCTTGGACTTGGAGATTTTCTCTCCCTTATCATCCAAGAACATTTCATAGATCAGGCCTTCCGGCTTGCGGCCGCCCAAAACTTGCGCGATTTTGCCGGACTGCACGCCACTATCGGTCAGATCCTTGCCATACATTTCATAATCCACGCCAAGCGCGACCCAGCGCATCGCCCAATCCACCTTCCATTGCAGCTTGGCTTGGCCGCCGAGCACAGATTGGGTGATCATCTCCCCCTCATCTTCAAAGCGGACGAGACCCGCATCGGCATCAATCACCTCTACCGGAACTTGGAGGACAATGCCCGATATTGGGCTGACGGGCAGAATGGGGGAATAGGTGGCAGCGCGTTCCTTGCGGAGCGTCGGCAGCATAATGTCGAGAATGGCCTGATTGCAGCGCAGGACATCTTTCAACGCATCATCGAAATGACCGCCTTCATAGCGGGTGGTTGACGAGACAAAGTCATAGTCAAAGCCGAAGCGGTCCAGAAATTCCCGCAGCATCGCATTATTATGATGCGCAAAGCTTTCAAATTTTCCGAATGGATCTGGAATGCGCGACAGCGGCTTGCCGAGATATTCGGTCAGCATTGCCTGATTGGGGACATTGTCAGGCACTTTACGAAGTCCGTCCATATCATCGGAAAAGGCGATGAGCTGCGTCGGCACATCGGTCAGCGTTTCAAAGGCGCGGCGGACCATTGTCGTGCGCAGCACTTCATTAAAGGTGCCGATATGCGGAAGACCCGACGGGCCATAGCCGGTTTCAAAAATGACTGGCCCCGACGCTTTGCCAGATGGATAGCGTTTGAGCACCTTGCGCGCCTCTTCAAAGGGCCAAGCTTTGGATGCCATCGCGATATCGCGCAAATTGCTCACGTCGTGTTGCTCTTTCGTTCCTATTGGGCCAATCCGAGCTTGTGTCCCGGTCTGTGTCTGCCCCTTTGCCCTATCCTGCGCTGCATGCAAGCCATGCTGGCATCTGGATTGCGACGGCCAATGGTGAAACCCGCCGGGTAAGCCGGGGAGATGCCATTGCCTTGGCCGCCGAAACCCCGGTGATCATGCTCAACGCGCCGTTGGTGGCCGCGCGACTCGGCTATGGCGATTTATCTGGTCTTGATCTGTTGGAGCTGTTTGCCTTTCTACATCCGGCCCGCTTCATGGTCCCGACGATCAAGGGGCTGACCCGTGCGCTGGCGCTCTCACCCCTCCCCTTCAGAGGAGGGGCAGGGGTGGGGAATACCCAATTCTTCGAAAAGCCCGACCACCCCACCCCTTCCCCCTCCCCTGAAG
>JBJTAW010000190.1:0-3048 GCA_046091025.1 Chakrabartia sp.
GTGTTCCCGGATCACTTCATCCAGAATATCCCAGACTTCCTTGCGCTCTTTTTCAACCCACTTCTTCGCCTGTTTCAGCGTCATCGACATGCCCTTGGCATCGAGACGCGAATAGATGAACGGCTTGAACAGTTCGAGCGCCATCTTCTTCGGCAGGCCGCACTGGTGCAGCTTGAGTTCAGGACCCGTCACGATGACCGAACGACCAGAATAATCGACGCGCTTGCCGAGCAAGTTCTGACGGAAGCGGCCCTGCTTGCCCTTCAGCATGTCGGACAATGACTTCAATGGACGCTTATTCGCGCCCGTGATCGTGCGACCGCGACGACCATTGTCGAACAAGGCGTCAACCGCTTCCTGCAACATGCGCTTTTCGTTGCGGACAATGATGTCCGGCGCGCGCAGTTCCATCAGGCGCTTCAAACGATTGTTACGGTTGATCACGCGACGATAAAGATCGTTGAGATCCGACGTCGCAAAACGACCGCCATCCAGCGGCACGAGCGGACGCAATTCTGGCGGAATAACCGGAACAACTTGCAGGATCATCCATTCCGGACGGTTGCCAGAATCGATGAAGCTCTCAACCACCTTCAGGCGCTTGATGATCTTCTTAGGCTTGAGTTCCGACTTGGTTTCAGCGAGTTCCTTCAACAGGTCTTCGCGTTCCCCTTCCAGGTCGAGGCTTTCGAGCAGAACGCGGATCGCCTCTGCGCCAATGCCAGCCGAAAAGGCGTCTTCGCCATATTCGTCTTGCGCATCGAGGAGTTCGTCTTCCGTCATCAGCTGGAATTTTTCCAGCGGGGTCAGGCCCGGCTCCATAACGATGTAGTTTTCGAAATACAGCACGCGCTCCAGCTGCTTGAGCTGCATGTCGAGCAGCAAACCAATGCGCGACGGCAGCGACTTCAAGAACCAGATGTGCGCAACAGGGGCTGCCAGCTCGATATGGCCCATGCGCTCACGGCGGACCTTCGAGACGGTGACTTCAACGCCGCATTTTTCGCAGACGATGCCCTTATACTTCATGCGCTTATACTTGCCGCACAAGCATTCATAATCCTTGATCGGGCCAAAGATGCGCGCGCAGAACAGGCCGTCACGCTCTGGCTTGAACGTGCGGTAGTTGATCGTTTCCGGCTTCTTAATTTCGCCGAAAGACCAAGAGCGGATACGCTCAGGCGACGCGATCCCAATCTGGATCTGGTCAAAAGTATCAGGCTTGGTCATCGGGTTGGCAAAGGCCATCAAGTCGTTCATTTTTCGCTCCATTTCCCTTCCCCTTTTTGGGGAAGAGGAGAGATAGAATTAGGTCAATCTCGCAACGGGATCCGGCCCGTCACCGGCCCCTCCCCGCTAAGGAAGGGGCTGATCGGTTATTCGGCTGCGATAGCAAGCCCGTCGCTGTCATCCTCATCGCCAAGGCTGGTCAGTTCTACATTCAAGCCGAGTGAGCGCATTTCCTTAACAAGGACGTTGAAGCTTTCGGGGATGCCCGCCTCAAAGGTATCGTCACCCTTGACGATCGCCTCATAGACCTTGGTGCGGCCGACGACATCGTCGGACTTCACCGTGAGCATTTCCTGCAAGGTATAGGCAGCGCCATAGGCTTGCAGCGCCCAGACTTCCATTTCCCCGAAGCGCTGACCACCGAACTGGGCCTTACCGCCCAGCGGCTGCTGGGTAACAAGGCTGTACGGCCCGATCGAACGGGCGTGGATCTTGTCGTCGACCAAGTGGTGCAGCTTCAGCATATAGATGTAACCCACGGTCACCTTGCGGTCGAAGGCTTCCCCGGTCCGGCCATCATAAACCGTCACCTGACCCGACCCGTCGAGACCCGCGAGTTCCAGCATCCGTGTCACATCGGCCTCACGCGCACCATCGAACACTGGTGTCGCCATCGGCACACCGTTGCGGAGCAGTTCGGCCATTTCAACAATGTCCGCATCGCTGCGCTGATCAATCTCGGCGTGGTAATTTTCACCATAGATTGTTTTCAGACGCTCGCGCACCGCAACAGGGGCAGATCCTGCCGCCGTGCCGCCGTTTACCCGCCAATCTTCAAGCGCCGCCTGGATTTGCTTGCCAAGGCCGCGTGCGGCCCAGCCCAGATGGGTTTCGAAAATCTGACCGACGTTCATGCGCGACGGCACGCCCAGCGGGTTCAGAACGATATCAACAGGCGTTCCGTCTTCGAGGAAGGGCATGTCTTCAGCCGGCACGATGCGGCTGATGACGCCCTTATTGCCGTGACGGCCAGCCATTTTGTCGCCCGATTGAAGCTTGCGCTTCACAGCGACAAAGACCTTGACCATCTTGAGCACGCCAGGTGCCAGATCGTCGCCACGCTCGACCTTTTCAACGCGGTCTTCAAACTTGGCATTGATGCGCTTTACGGCGTCATCATACTGGATCTTCACAGCTTCAAGATCAGCCTGAATGCGGTCATCCTGAACAGCAATTTTCCACCATTCATGCGTTTCGACTTCGGCAAGGCTTGCCTCGTCAATGACAGCACCCTTCTTCAGACCCTTTGGCGCGGCTATGGCAACCTGCCCAACCAACATTTCCTTCAGGCGCGAATAGGTGGCGCGGTTCAAAATCGTGCGTTCATCATCACGGTCCTTGGCCAAACGCTCCTTTTCTTCGGTCTGGATGGCCCGCGTACGGTCATCAATGTCGATGCCATGACGGTTGAACACACGGACTTCAACGACCGTGCCTGCAACGCCTGGGGGCAGACGCAGCGAGGTATCGCGCACATCCGATGCCTTTTCACCAAAGATGGCGCGCAGCAGCTTTTCTTCCGGCGTCATTGGCGATTCACCCTTGGGGGTGATCTTACCGACCAGAATATCGCCCGGCTCCACTTCAGCACCGATATAGACAATCCCAGCTTCGTCGAGGCTGCGAAGGGCTTCCTCGCCGACATTCGGGATGTCACGCGTGATGTCTTCCGGCCCAAGCTTGGTATCGCGAGCCATGACTTCAAATTCCTCAATATGGATTGAGGTGAAGACGTCATCCTTCACGATGCGTTCGCTG
>JBJTAW010000191.1:0-4929 GCA_046091025.1 Chakrabartia sp.
CTGGTCTAACAGGCCAGCGCCTCACGCGGCGTCAGTCCGCCCCAATCGACCATCATAGCAAACTCGCCGGCGTTGCGGCCATGTTCAAACACGCCTGCGTCTGTGCCAAAACCAATGGTCACGCCCTCTGCTCTTGCAAGCTTTAAGGCCTTGCCCATTTGCGCCACGGCTTCGCGCGCCTTCACCTCGACTGTTGGGGTATAGATATTCTTGCCCAGCCGGGCCTTAACGCCCGCAAGCGCCATCAATGTTGGCACCATGGCTGTACTGCTGGCCTTCATGGCTTTGGCGGCTGCCGAATCGGCGAAGGTTGCATGGTCTGCCGTGTCGATTCCCGCCCGGGCAACGGCTTCCACACCGCGTGCGCCATGGGCATGGGCGGCAACCCGCAGGCCTAGGCTGTGGGCGGTATCGGCAATGGCTTTCAGCTCAAGGTCGGTGAAATGCTGGCCCAATCCGCGCCCCTGCTGCGACAAGACACCGCCTGTTGCCGTGATCTTAATCACATCTGCCCCGGCTTTGGAGAATTCCCGAACCCGCGCTGCGCACTCCATTGCCCCTGTGCAGGTATTATGAGCATGAAGGGCGTCGGCCACTTCGGGACGAAATCCATTCACATCGCCATGCCCGCCAATGATGGAAATGGCAGGCCCAGACGAGATAATCCGAGGCCCGGGGATCAGGCCTTGGGCCGTTGCATCACGCAGGGCAAATCCGCCCTGCGGAGTGGATCCCAGATCGCGCACCGTGGTGAACCCGGCCTTGACCGTGATCAGCGCATTGCGTGCGCCCATCAGCGTTGCGTAATCATCGCTCAAAACCGCTTCATCGCGATAATCACCACCGGGGTTGCTCTGCAAATGAACATGCAAGTCGATCAAGCCGGGCAGCACCGTCTTGTCGCGCAAATTGATCAAGCGCGCGCCCGTCGGCGCATCAACATAGCCAGAGGTGATGGAGACGATCTTGCCATCCGTTACCGTGATGGTCGATGGGCCAGAGGCGGGCTGGGCGGCATCGGTGATGACATGGCCAGCTTGGATCACAAGCGTTTCTGCCAGGGCCGGAGCCGCAAGTGTCGTGGCCGCAAGCAAGGCCGAAAGGATCAGTCGCATCTGGGGTCTCACTATTGCCTCAGCGTCAATTCAGCTCTGTCTTTGCGCGGCAAAATCGGGCGGCGCAAGGGCGAAAGAGGCCCCCATGTCCGCATAGACGACGGTCAGAGCCTCGATGTCCAGCTGGGTGTCTGCCTCCAAATCCCGTGTCGCGGTGATGCGGCAGAGCGTCTGCGCGACGGAATTTATGTGTTGCGCTTTGATGAGGCGTTGCTGGTGAAGCGCCTGGCGCTCAATCCGGCGACCCGACGCATTAGCATCCGCAGCGACAATCCCGCATATCCTGCTTGGGAAGACTGTGATCCCGCCAGTATCGCCCTGATCGGCCGGGTGATTTGGGCGGCTCGGCGCTTCTCGTAAACTTAATCAGCGGGCGCGATCGAACAGCCATTGGCCAATGGCAATGATCATCCCAACGCCAAAGCCTGCCAACAACCCAATCGTCGGCTGGCCAAAGCCAATGCCAATCAAAGGACCAATGATAAGACCAAGGGCAATGAAAGCGCCTGCCGCGCGCGGGGTCGGTGTGGAAGGTTTTGTCATGGCAAAACGCCTATCACGCTCCCTTGGGAAAGGCCAGTCTGACACGGCCCTTGCCCTCTCGCCAATTTAAGTGAAAAGCAAAGTGCACCAGACGCTTCCGCTTTCTGTCTCGGGGGGATAGGCTCTTTTCATGACGTCTGGACTTATCCATCGCCTTTGCCGCGCCCTTCCCGCCGTGGCGCTTAGTCTTGCCTCGGCGGCCTATGGTCAAGCGAGCGAACAGCCCATAACCGAAGAGACGCCCGACCCCACATCGCCGCTCGATGAGATGCCCGATATTGGCGTCGACTGGCCCAGCCTGCTGCCGGAGCAAGCTGGCGAACCAGATGCTGAGCGCGCGGCACAACCTGAGATGCAGGAATGGCGCTATACGGTAATTTTGGACGGCGCGCCGAAAGACACGGCGTATCAAGTTCGGACACGTTTTCAGGAGCTGTCCATTCTTCGAAAGAATGAAGGACAGTCCGCCAATCTGGCGCAGATTAATCGCCGCACGCGTGATGACATCGCCCTGTTGCGGGATCTGCTTCGGGCAGATGGCTATTATGAGGCAGATATTGACTCGCGGATTGAGGCCGTAGGGGAGCGTCTGGCTGTGACTTTGCTGGTCACGCCGGGGCCGCTCTATCGCTTTGATCAAATCCGCGTCACGGGCCCCGATGCTGATGACAGCCTGCGTCACGCGTTCAACATCGCTCCGGCGGATCCGGTTGATGCAGATGCCGTCACCCAAGCTCAAGTCGCGCTGAAAGTCGCGCTCGGTAATTACGGTTACCCCTTTGCCCAAATCCCAGATCCGGACATTCGCGTCGATCATGACCTGCAATCTGCTTCGCTGGATTTGGCGGTCGAAACTGGCGGCAAGCGGATTTTTGGTGCCGTTATTCCGCAGGGAGAGGACTTGCCCTTTGGGGCGAAGCACATGGCGGGTCTGGCGCGGTTCAAATCAGGTCAGCTTTATCGGCAGGCCGATGTGGATGATTTGCGTCGCGCGGTGATTGCAACTGGGCTTGTGTCTTCTGCGCAGGTTGAACCGCGTGAGGGCAGCGTTGCGGGGACTGCGGATATCATTGTCACAACAACACCTGCCCCTGTCCGGACCATCGCGGGGGAACTTGGCTATGGCACGGGGGAAGGCATTCGGGCCAGCGCCAGTTGGACCCATCGCAATCTTATTCGGCCAGAAGGCGCTGTTACCTTTGCGGGCATTGTCGGTACGCGCGAACAGTCTTTGTCAGGTGCCATGCGGATGAAAAACTGGCGTCGGCGGGATCAGATTCTCAATGTGGGCGTCGCGGCCAGCAATGCACGGCGCACCGCCTATGACGCCCGCACGCTGCAGGTCGGGGCCAATATTGAACGGCAGACCAATTTGCTCTGGCAAAAACAATGGACATGGAATGCAGGCTTTGAACTGCTTGCCTCGGATGAGCGGGATAGTGTTGCCCAAGGCTTTGGGCGGCGGACCTATTTCATCACCGCTTTGCCTGCTTTGCTGGGCTATGATGGATCGGATGACTTACTTGATCCACGGCGTGGCTTTCGTCTGACAGCGCGCCTTTCTCCCGAAGTTTCGCTTCAGGGGGCGGCCTTTAGCTATGCCCGTGCGCAGGTAGATGCCAGCGCCTATCTGCCGGTCAGTCAAGGTATCACTCTGGCAGGGCGTATTCGCCTTGCCTCGATCAGCGGCGCCCGAAATTTCAACATTGCGCCGTCGCGTCGCTATTACGCAGGCGGCGGCGGCTCGGTGCGCGGCTATAGCTATCAGGCCATTGGCCCGCGCGATCAATTTGGCGACCCGACCGGTGGTCGCAGCCTCACCGAATTTTCACTCGAGGCCCGCATTCGCCGCGGGGCTTTTGGGTTTGTGTCGTTCCTTGATGGGGGCAACATCTATACCGGGTCGCTGCCGAGCTTTCAGGGTCTGAGGCTGGGGGCCGGGCTGGGCGTGCGCTATTACTCGTCTCTTGGTCCCATCCGGGTGGATGTGGCCACGCCGATTAATCGGCGCGCGGGGGAAACACCCATTGGCGTTTACGTGTCGCTAGGACAGGCCTTTTGATGCGCCATAGTCGTCGGTTTGTCGGGGCGCTGGGCCTTGGTCTGTTGCTGCTCGCAGCCTTGCTGTTTGCGGCGGATACCCGGCTGGGGCATCGGTTTGTCGTAGATCGGATTGAATCTCTTGAGCCGCGCAACGGCCTTAGGATCGGCATCGATCGAATCGATGGCTCCCTTTATGGCCATATGCAGGTCAAGGGGCTGAAGCTCAGCGACCAGCGGGGCGTGTTTTTTGAGGCGACCCATGTCGATCTGGATTGGACGCCCCTTGCTTGGGTTGTGAATCGTCTCGATATTCAGCGCCTGCATGCGGCCAAGGCGACATTGCACCGACTGCCCAGCCTGCGCCCGGCCCCGCCGGGAAAGCCGCTTCTGCCCAATTATGATATTCGTTTGGATAAGTTGGCCATTGATCGCCTGACCATTCGGCTCGGCGTGTCGGGTCGGCTGCAAATGGGGACTGTTTCGGCGCGCGCAGATATTCGGGATGGCCGGGCGTTGATCGCGGCTCTGGCGTCGACAACGCAGGGGGATCGTCTGATCCTGAACCTCGACGCTGCCCCCGATCAGGATCAATTTGATGTGCGCCTCGCCCTAGATGCCCCGGCGCGAGGAACATTGGGCGCCATGCTCGGCACAAGCCTGCCACTTCAACTGCGGCTTGATGGCGATGGTGCCTGGCGCGCTTGGCGCGGGATGTTCCTCGCCCGCCTCAATGGTGCAGAGGTCGCGCGGTTAGCCTTGACGAATAAGGCGGGCCTATATGGCCTGTCGGGTCAATTGGAAGCCGCTGCCCTTCCGGCTGGCCGCGCCCGTTCGCTGGCCGTGCCCCGGCTCATTCTTCAGGGCACGGCCCGCTTCACGGAACGCCGCCTAAAGGGAATGCTGATGGGCAGCTCTTCTGCCCTCAGCCTTAAGGCCGAAGGCGGCGTGACGTTTGCATCCAGCAGCTTTGAGGATCTTCTCACAACCTCGACGCTGCGGGATGTCCGGGCCATTGCGCCAACCATGTCAGGGTCCGCCCTGTCTCTCCAGCTGCGGCTCGACGGCGCATGTCGTCAGGCCGCTTTTGATTATCTGCTCACGGCCCCCCTGTTGAAATTTGGGGCGACAGGGCTGGAGCAGATGCGCGCCTCGGGTCAGGGGCGGTTATCGCAACTGCCTATCCGAATCCCAGTGCAGTTTTCCGCCCGGCGGATCACGGGTGTTGGGG
>JBJTAW010000192.1:0-17277 GCA_046091025.1 Chakrabartia sp.
CGCGCACGGTCATCTCGCCGGGGTCGAGGGGATGCTGCGGGAGGCAGTTCTTCGGCCGCGGGTTTTGGGCGCGCGGGTGAAGGTTCATGGCGCGCGGCTGCGCCGGGATGTTTTTTTTCGTTGCCAATCATCTGTCTTGGCATGACATCCCCATTCTCGGCGGTGTCACGGGCACAGCCTTTGTCGCACAAGATGGTGTGCGGAAATGGCCGATCATGGGCTGGCTCGCCGCGCAGAATAAAACCATCTTTGTCAATCGCACCGTCAAGCATCAGGTGTCTGATCAGATCAATGTGATCCGGGAAGCGATTGCCGAAAATTGGTCTGTTACCCTCTTTCCCGAAGGGACGTCATCGGACGGCTTAGGTCTTTTGCCGTTTAAGCCGTCGCTTTTTGAGACGCTGGCTCCCCCGCCAAAGCCGATCATGATCCAGCCCGTCTTGCTCGATTTTGGCGACGACGGCAGAGATATTGCATGGGTGCAGGCGGTCAAAGCGCCTGGCGCGCCTTCACGCGTCGCGGCAGCTATGAAGTGGGCGTCCATTTCCTTGAGCCTTTTGACCCAAGCGAGCTGGCCGATAGAAAAGAGGTTTGCGCCCGTGCTCGAAACAGCATTGCCACGGCCTTGTCCCAATCGCTGGGATATATCGTCCGGTAAAGACAGCGCATCGGCGAAATCCACGGGGCTTGGCTGTAAAAAATTTCACCCCTTCCCCCAAATTTTTCAATTGTGGCGAACCTGCTCTGGCGGCTTAGTCTAAGCCTCCAGAAACTAGGGCGAAGTTCATCTTTTTGATTGGGACAGCTTGTCTGCCAAAAAGCTTCGCCGCGATGATGATATTGGGCGCTCGGTTATGAAGATCGGATTTATCGGCCTTGGCAATGTTGGCGGCAAGCTCGCCGGAAGCCTGATCCGCAACGGCCATGATGTGACCGTGCGTGATCTTGATGACAATTTGGTCGCCGAATATGTCGCCCGCGGCGCAAAGTCGGCTGCATCTCCCAAGGAATTGGGAGAGAATGTTGACCTGATCGTCACCTGCCTGCCCTCGCCCGCTGCTAGTTCGGCCGTGGCGGAAGGCGCAGATGGCTTTTTGCAAATCATGCGCCCCGGCCAAGTCTGGCTGGAAATGAGCACGACCGATTATAGCGAAATCATCCGCTTGGGTGCGCTGGTCGAAGCGCGTGGCGCAATGTTTATGGAATGCCCTGTTTCGGGTGGATGCCATCGTGCCGATACCGGCAATATCGCGATTTTCGCGGGCGGCCCGCGCGCAGCGTTTGAAATTGTTTTGCCTGTTCTCACGACAATGGGCCGTCGCATCTTGCACACGGGTGATCTCGGCACAGCCTCTCAATTGAAGGTGATGACCAACTATCTGTGCACGGTGCATCTGGTTGCGCTCGCTGAGGCCTTGACCACATGTAAGGCCATTGGGCTCGACATGAACACCACGTATGAGGCGATTAAAATCTCATCGGGCAACAGTTTTGTTCATGAAACGGAAAGCCAAGTCATTCTGAACGGCAGCCGCGATATCAATTTCACTATGGATCTGGTGTCGAAGGATATTGGCCTGTTTGACAAAATTGCACAGGAAGCCGGTGTTCCAGTAGAAATGTCCCCGCTGATCGTGCGCCTCTTCAAAGAGGCAGAGGCCAATTACGGGTCGCGCGAATTTTCGCCCAACATCATCCGTCGTTATGAAGAGCCGCTGGGCCTTAAGGTTCTTGGCACGGGCTTTCCTGACCAGATGGTGGATGATGAACCCGAAGAACCCGGCTATGAAGTGGTGCCGAAACGCTAAATCCGGAACGTAAGTCAATGAACAACGTCACACCATCAGACCATGCCGGGTGGGTGGCCCGCGCCAATGCGCTCACCATCGACGCAGGATTGTTCATCGACGGCATATCTTGCCCCGCCAGCAGCGGCGCGACCATAGATGCCATTAATCCGGCGACGGGCGCCCTGTTGACCAAAATGGCCTGTGGCGATGCCCAAGACATTGATCGCGCGGTCGCCTCCTCCAAGGCCGCATGGGATGATGGCCGCTGGCGGCACATGACGCCACGCGCCCGGATGGACATCTTCCGCCGCTGGGCCGATCTGGTGGAGCGGGATTCCGCAGACCTCGCGCTGATGGAAACACTTTCCATGGGCAAACCCATCACCGATGCGCTCACCATCGACTTACCCGAGACCGTGGTGACCATCCGCTATTTTGGCGAAGCCATTGATAAGGTTTCCGGGATCGTCACCAATAGCCCTCACAACGCAGCGCATATGGTCGCACGCGAGCCTTTGGGCGTTGTCGGCGCAATATCCCCATGGAACTATCCATTGCTTATGGCGGCCTGGAAAGTGGCCCCGGCGCTGGCAGCCGGAAACTGCCTTGTTCTCAAACCCTCTGAAAAAGCTGCCATCTCCTGCATTCGGCTGGCCCATCTCTTTGTCGAAGCAGGCGGCCCGCCCGGCGTGTTCAATGTTGTGACGGGCTATGGGCAGGCTGCGGGCAAACGGCTGGCGCTCCACCCAGATGTGGCGAAGATCAGCTTCACCGGCTCAACCGCGGTTGGCAAGCAATTGATGATCTATGCCGGGCAATCCAATCTCAAGCGCGTCTCGCTGGAAACGGGCGGCAAAAGCCCGCAGATTTTCATGCCTGATTTGGAAAATATGGATGCAGCGGTTGACCGCGCCATCATGGGCATTTTTGATAATGCGGGGCAAGTCTGCAACGCAGGGTCGCGCTTGCTCGTCCATGCCGATATTCATGACGCATTCGTGAGCCGCTTCACCCAGCGTGCAGGCGAACTCTATGTCACGGGCGATCCGCTCGATCCGGCGACCAGCCTTGGCCCGGTGGTCAGCCATGCGCATCAATCCTCTGTTCTGTCCTGCATCGATCAAGGCGTGCGGCAAGGGGCACATATCGCTGTCGGGGGTGGCTCGGATGCCGCGCGCCCGGATGGTGCCTATGTGACGCCCACCTTGGCCACGCAGGTGACGCCAGACATGGCCATTGGTCGGGATGAGATTTTTGGTCCGGTTGCCGCGCTGATCAAAGTGCAGAGCGAGGACGAGGCCATTCGGGTCGCCAATGACTCCATCTATGGCTTGGCGGCCAGCGTTTGGACATCCGATGTGAAACGCGCCCACCGAATGGTCAAGGCGTTGGAAGCCGGCGTTGTCTGGGTCAATTGCTTTGGAGATGGCGACATGACCCAGCCTTTCGGCGGCTATAAGCAATCGGGCAATACGCGCGACAAGTCGCTCGAATGCCTTTCCGGCTATATGCAATCAAAGTCGGCCTGGTTCAGCCTCGATTAGGTTGCCCGATTGGGTTACATGGTTTGTGACCCAATCCATGAAGGTACGGATCCGCAGATTTTCCTTCATGTCCTTGCGGCAGATTAGCCCCCATGCCCCACCGCAGACAGCCTTATGATCAATCTGGCGGACGAGCCGTCCTGCGGCGAGATCCTGATCGACAAACGGCCCGTTCACAAGGGCTATCCCCTCCCCGTTCAGCGCCATTTCCAACGCGACGGCAAGCGTATCGACCATTAAGAATGGAACCCTTAGCTGAAACTCAGCCCCCGCGGACGTCACCCAAGTCTCCCAATTCTGGACTTCGGTATAGATGGCAACCAGCGGCTGCGTCATCAGCGCCTCCACGGTAACGGGCGCCCCCATTTTCTCCAGAAAGGCAGGGCTACACACCGGGTAGAGTGCATATTCGAACAAGGGCACCCAGTGATATTTATTGGGATTGGGGACCTCTTCACAATAGACCAGCCCAACATCGGCATGGACATCATCAAAATCCCAATCAACCGCACAGGTGCTCAGCGTCAGCTTCACCTCTGGGTGATCATGAAGGAATTGCGGCACGCGCTTTGCCAGCCAGCGGATCGAGGCCGTCACATAGGTCTGCACCCGAAGTGGCTTATCCAGCGCATTGCGGTGCACCGCCTCTACGCCTTCCAGCAACGACTCAAAGGCGCTGCGGACATAAGGATAAAGCACACGGCCGGCATCGGTCGAGACAATATGCCGCCCTTCCTGCGCAAAGAGCGTGACGCCAAGAGCCTCCTCAATCAACTGCACCTGATGGCTGACAGCCGGATGGGTGAGGCACAGCTCATCTGCTGCATCGCGGATGCTTTGATGGCGCGTCGCCGCTTCAAAGCCCCGCAAGGCCTTTAATGGGGGGAGTTTCCTCAGCTCAATCTTATTCTGCACGGCACCCTCTCCGGTCCTATGCAGAGAGTTTAGCCGACCGATTTCAACCGGTAAATAAAATTCACACGTTGGCGGCGCGATCCTCAAGGATCATCGCGGCCCCTTTTTCCGCCACCATGACCGTCGGGGCATTGATATTGCCAGAAGTGATCGTGGGAAAGACAGAGGCATCCACCACTCGCAAGCCTTGAATGCCATGGACGCGCAACCGGGCATCCACCACCGATGTTGCGGCATCCGAGCCCATCATACAGGTTGATGTCGGGTGATAAACGGTGTCTGCGCGCTTGCGGAAATCCTCCAGCAAGACCTCATCTCCATGAAGCTGCGCACCGGGCACAAGTTCTTCGGTGATGATATCGCTGAGCGGCTTGGTCTGCACCAACGCCCGCAACATCCGGTTCCCGGCAATGGCTTCATCAATATCCAGCTGGGTGGACAGATAATTGGGCTGGATCAGCGGATAATCGAAAGGATCAGCAGAGCGGATCTGCAAATGCCCGCGGCTGGTCGGTCGACAGCTGTTGAAGGAGAGCAAAAAGGCCGAAAACGGATCGGGGTTGAGCAGCTTTCGATCCGAAAGCGGCGTTTGGGTATAGCTGACGGGGCTGAAATAGAGCTGCAAATTGACCCGCGCGGCATCGGGCCCGCTCCGCACAAAGCCGCCGCCCTGATTGACACTCATCGACAGCGGCCCGCCGCGATTGAGCAGATAGTGCAGACCCGCCTTGATCTTCCCAAATAGCGGCCGCAACTCATCATTCAGCGTTGGAACGCTGGTTTTGTAAAAATAGCTGACGGCCAGATGATCTTGCATATTCTGACCCACTGCTGGGGCATGGGCCACAATGTCGATCCCAAGCGCCTTGAGATGCGCGGCATCGCCAATGCCCGACAAATTGAGCAGCTGGGGCGAATTCACCGACCCGCCAGACAGGATGACTTCTCGGCTCGCCCGCACCTGATGAAGTTTGTTGCCGCGCCGATATTCAACGCCAATGGCGCGCGTCCCGTCAAAAAGGACGCGCGTTGCATGCGCCTTGGTTCGGATATCCACGCCGCCGCGACGCAGCGCGGGCCGCAGATATTCATTCGCGGTAGAGGCGCGGCGGCCATTGCGCGTGTTGATTTGGTAAATGCCGACACCCTCGCCCGTCGGGCTGTTGAGATCAGCCGAGAAAGGCAGGCCAAGTGCCTGTCCTGTCTTAATAAATGTCTGACAGAGGGGGTGCGCCCGGCGACTGATGTCCGTCACATGCTGCGGGCCGCCAGCACCATGATAGGCGCTTTGGCCCAAATCATGGTCCTCTGCCTTCATGAAATAAGGCAGAACATCCTCCCAGCCCCAGCCTGTATTGCCGAGCGCCGCCCAATCCTCAAAATCATGCGGCTGACCACGGACATGCACCATGGCATTGATCGACCCCGACCCGCCAATCACCTTCCCGCGCGGCCAATAGCTTTCCCGCCCGCCAAGCCCAGGCACAGGCTCAGTATCATACATCCAGTTGATGCGGCGGCTGAAGAATGTCCGTCCATAGCCAATGGGCAATTGGATCCAGACAATCTGATCTGATCCCCCCGCCTCCAACAGCAGAACCCGCGTCTTGCCATCCGCCGACAAGCGGTTGGCCAGCACACAGCCGGCGGTTCCCGCGCCGACGATCACATAATCATATATGTCGGTCATTGAACGGGGTGCTGGGTCATTTCGAGATGGAGCATCGTGCCTGTATAGGGGTTCGCCCGTGCGACCTCTTCATTCAGCTCCACGCCCAGGCCCGGCGCTGTTGGCGGAATGACGTGCCCCTCTTCAAACTGAATAGGGGCCTTCAAGATATCGCTATGGAACCCGCCCCAGCTTTCAATGCTCTCCAAGATCAGGAAATTGGGCGAACAAGTTGCAATCTGGATATTGGCCGCGCCTACAATCGGGCCGCAATAAAGGTGCGGCGCAATTTGGGCGTGATAGACCTCGGCCATGCCGGCGATTTTCTTGGCCTCTAATAGGCCCCCGACACGCCCCAAATTCATCTGAAGGATGGCAGCTGCCCCTGCGTTGAGCAATCGGGCAAAATCATATTTAGTGGTCAACCGCTCGCCCGTTGCCACTGGGATGCTCGTTGCCCGGGCGACCTTGGCCATTTCCTCTGGTGCGTCTGGGGGCACGGGTTCTTCGAGCCAGAGCGGATCATATGGCTCCAGCCGCTTGGCAAGGCGGATCGCGCCTGCGGCCGTCATCTGACCATGCGTGCCGAACAAGAGATCAGCCTTGGTTCCAACCGCCTCGCGCAGCTGGCGCGCAAAGCGTTCGCACAGGTCAAGCGCTTCGAGCGACAATTGCCGCCCGTCAAACGCCGTATACGGCCCTGCGGGGTCAAACTTCAGCGCGGTAAAGCCTTGGGCGAGATATTCTGCGGCACGCTCTGCCGCCAGATCGGGATCGTGATAGACATCGCTCTGATCACCCGGACGCGGATAGATATAAGTATAGGCGCGCAGGCGCTCATGCACCTTGCCGCCCAGCAGCTTGTAAACGGGCTGGTTTGCCTCTTTGCCGACAATATCCCAACACGCCATTTCAAGAGCAGAGAGCACGCCCATCAGCGTCAAATCAGGATGCTGGGTAAAGCCGCTTGAATAAACTCGACGCCACATCGTCTCAATATCATGCGGGTCTTGACCTGCCATGTAGCGGGCAAAGACACCCTCAATCATCTTGGCGACCAGATGCGGTTCAAAGGGGACGCAATAAGCCTCCCCAATGCCTGAAACGCCGCTGTCGGTCGTCAGCTTTACAAAGACAAAATAACGCCCGCCAAAATGCGGCGGTGGGTTGCCGACAACAAAGGTCTCAATATCGGTGAGTTTCATGCCGGGTAAAATCCGTTGATGACTTTGATCTCAAGGAAGTCATGCAGGCCAAAAGCGCCCCATTCGCGGCCATTGCCCGATTGCTTATACCCACCAAAGGGCGAGCAATAATCCTGCCCATTACCATTTAAATAGACGCTCCCCGCGCGGACTTTGCGCGCGACGCGACGGGCGCGTTCCAAATCTCCAGACTGGATATAGCCCGCAAGGCCATAGGGTGTGTCATTGGCAATGCGAATGGCCTCTGCTTCATCAGCAAAGGGGATCATGACAAGCACGGGGCCAAAAATCTCTTCCTGCGCGATCGTCATTTTATTGTGCACACCGGCAAAAATCGTGGGCTTCACATAATAGCCCCGATCAAACCCATCTGCCCGGCCCACGCCGCCCGCAATGAGCCGCGCACCTTCATCAATGCCGACTTGAATGAGCCGCTGAATCTTGTCGAACTGCGCCTTGCTTACCACGGGCCCCAGATGCGGGCCCTTTTCCATCGGATCGCCGAGTTGAACCGATTGGGCCACGCGTGCAGCAATGGCAACGGCCTCTTCATAGACGGACGCTTCCACCAACATTCGGGTCGGCGCGTTGCAGGATTGACCAGTATTGCCAAAGCAATGCAGCACGCCCCGCGTTACAGCCTTTTCCAAACCAGAATCGGCAAAAACAATATTGGCCGATTTCCCGCCCAATTCCTGCGACACGCGCTTCACCGTCTCTGCTGCGGACTTGGCAATCTGAATGCCCGCGCGTGTTGATCCGGTGAAGGAGACCATGTCGACATCGGGATGGCCGGTCAGCGCGTCACCGATCACAGCCCCTGTGCCGTGGGCCATGTTGAACACGCCTGTTGGGAAACCAGCTTCTTCAATAAACTCAGCAAATAGCTGGGCCGAAAGCGGTGAGACTTCGCTTGGCTTCAACACCATTGTGCAGCCCGCCACAAGCGCCGGGCCGATTTTTGCTGCCAGCTGATTAATCGGCCAATTCCATGGCGTGATGAGCACGCACACGCCGACGGCTTCATAGGTGAGGTCACCCGTCGACCCAATGGGGCTATCCCAATCCAAAGCGCGCGCGGCCTTGACCGTTTCCTTCAAATGGCCGGGGCCGCATTCTGCCTGCGCATTAAAGGACAAATCATAAGGTGCGCCCATGTCTTTCGAATTCGCCCGCACCATTTCATCATAGCGGCGCTCAAAAATCGCTATGAGCTTTTCCGTCAGCGCAATGCGCTCTTCCAGAGGCATCGCGGAATAGCCATCAAAGGCCGCGCGCGCGGCCGCGACAGCACGATCGGCATCGTCCGGTCCGCACAAGGCGATTGTGGCACAAACTTCTTCGGTTGCCGGGTTGATGGCATCCTGCGTCTGCTGAGAGGATAGTGGGAGAACCCATTGGCCGTTTATGAAGGATTTGAGGGGTGCCTCAAACATAGCCAACCGCCCTTTTCTGATCATTGATGATGTATTTGGAAGCGCGCCAGTAATGCCAAGCTGCCCAGAAGCCCGTAGGCGCAAGGATAAGCTGCGCAAGCCGCAGGGATTCAGCGCCCGCAGGCTGCGACCCGGCGAAATAGTCGCTCAACCCACCGACAATCGCTGGCGCAACAATCAGGTTAAGAAGATTGGCAATCAACAGCGAAATCGCGATGGACATGGCCCGCATCTTTGGCGCGGCCAGATTTTGGCACAGCGCCATGGCCGGTCCAATGTAAAAATAGATGGTCGGAATGAAGAGCCACCACATCAGCTTCGCCACGCCCAGATCATAGGTGTAATAGGCAAGGAAGGAGGGGACCGTTCCAATCGCCGTGACCACCGCAAGCAATTGGGCAATTCTGCGTGGATCGGTAAAGCTCGGCCGCGCAACAACATAAGCCGTCACAAGCGATCCCATTATGCCGCCGACCAGGTAAATCTGGCCCAGAAGGCCGCCAGCTGCACCTTCGTCCATGCCATAGGTGCGCTGGAGGAAGAGCGGCGTAAACCACATCAGACCCCAACCCCAAAAGGCTGAAAGGCCGGCACCCATCATCGCGTGCACGGCAGATTTCTGAGACCAAAGGAAGCGGACTGTTTCCATAACTGTCGGCGCTTTATCTTCCGATACAGTATCCAGACGACCCCGCACCGGCTCTTTGATCGTCACCATGATGATCAACGCCAATATTATGCCGGGAATACCCAGAACCAAAAATGCGGCGCGCCAGCCATGTTGGGTGGATACAAGACCTGCAATATCAGAGCCAAGCCATGCCCCAATTGGGGCGCCAAGTGCGAAGACCGTCATCGCCATAGAGCGCCGGTCTGCTGGGAAGTAATCAGCGATAATGGAATTACAGGCGGGCGGTCCTCCAGCCTCCCCCCCGCCCACGCCAATACGCGCGAGCAGCAGATCAAAATAGCCCTTCGTATATCCCGTCAGCGCGGTCATCAACGACCAGGCCGCGACACATGCCGCCAACAGAGTCCGCCGGTTGGTGCGGTCACACAACCAAGACAGCGGAATACCCATGATCACATAGAAAAGCGCCAGTGGAATACCAAGCGAGGCAGCCCCTGTATCGCTCAAGTTCAATTCCTTGCTGATCGGCCCCAAAAGCGTTGAGAGGACATAACGATCGGCAATGCTGATCGTATAGACCAGCATCATGATGAACAGGACATACCAGCGCTGCCCGAGCGTCGCTACATCGTCGGCATTGACAGGTGCTTTACTCGCCATGTTTCATCCCCTCATTATTTGACCAATTCAGGCCCCAAAAATCTCTTTAGCGGCTCAAGCCAAGGCTCAAAGTTTTTCCATTGATCCAGCCCATCACGGAAAATCGGCTGGCGAACCTGTTCAGAGCTCGGCGTGCGCACGCTGCGCTTCGTCTTGTGAAATTCGACGCAAGCCTCCTCAAACGGAAGGCCGCAATAGTTCAAAATGCGGCGCACATTGCCTTCCAGATCGTCGATCACATCTTCATGCTGAACGCGCAAGACGCGCCCGGGCAAAGCTGCGTCCCAATGATCCATCAACTCAACATAAGTGCGGTAATAACGGGCGATATCCTCAATCCCGTAGGTAAATTCCTGACCCTGCGCGAACAGCTGCTTCAAATTACTGAAGCAGCAGGCCATCGGCTCACGGCGCGCATCGATGATTTTCGCATTGGGCAGGATCAGGTGGATCAACCCCACATGCCGAAAGTTGTTGGGCATTTTGTCGATAAAATAAGGGCGGCCCAGGATGCGGTTGGGCAAGGTGTCGGCAATATATTGCTCGCCAAATTTGCGGACCGCTTCGGCGTCCAGCTCGTCCAGCGCACCGGGATAGCGCGGCGCATCAAAATTGAGTTCGCGGCCCTGCAATTCATGCACAATGCGCTGAATATCCGGCAATTCCTGCGTGCCCTCTACCATGCTGTGTGAGGCAAGGATTTGCTCAATCAATGTCGAACCTGAACGCGGCAAGCCAAGGACGAAGATTGGGGACGGGTCGTCCAGACCCCAGCCTTTACGTTCGGCGAAGAATTGGGCTGTGCACACGCGCTTTTGCTCGCGCGTATTGGTTTCGAATACCTCGGGAATATAACCGTTGCTTGCACGGTGCATGGTGTTGCCCCGCTCATAAGCCGTCCAGGAGCCCGCATAGTCCCCCGCATCCTCAAGTGCTTTGCCCAGCGCGAAGGCAATATGGATTTGGTCGAACTCTGCGGTCGCTGGATCAACGAGCCGTCCCCGCATCACCGCGATGGAGTCGGATGAGAAGCGATATGTCTTGAGGTTGGCAAGGCTCCACCAAGCATCGCCAAAATCTGGCCGGTCAACCGTTGCGGCCATATAGGCGTCAATCGCCTCAGCCGTTCGCCCCTCGGTCTTGAGCGCATGGCCGAGCCAGAGGTTGAGGTCCGCGCGGCGAAACCGTGCCTCCAAAGTATCACCCAGGATTTCGCTGAGCATGTCCCGATATTCCGGGATCACACTCGCAAAATCGCCAAGCCCGACGCGAATGGTGGCCGCCTGCGACCGATGGGCATGGTTCTGCGGATCGCGCTGTAGCAGCGGTTCCAACACTTCACGCGCTTGCGGAAATTTGTGTCGTGCGATCAAAACCTGAACATATTCGTGACGCGCCTCATCATGATCGGGCACAAGCGCCATGACACCAGCATAGAGCGTCTCCGCATCATCGAGGACATTTCGCTTATGGCCGATCTGCGCCAGCAAGCGCATAGCCTCTGGGTGGTCGCACGCTTCGAGCAGGAAACGCCGGATGAGCGCTTCTGCGACATCAATCTCACCATCACCAAACAGCACCTTGCCTTGGACGATGGGTGCAGGCAGGCTTGCAAGATGGGCAAAGTGGCGGGCAGCGATATCGGCGCTCTTTAGATCCCCCGTCATACGGTAGAGCCCGTCAAGCATATGCCAGCCCATAGGAAGAGACGGATTGATGCCCACCGCTGTGCGCAGATCAAAGATTGCTGCAGGAGCATCACGTCGGGCGACATGGCAAAGGCCGCGCTCAAGGAACATTTGGCTGAAATTTGGATGAAAAAATGCAAACCGGTCCAGCGCGGCAAGTGCCGCGTCGATTTGCTGCATCATGCGCAGCGAATGAGCTTCAATAAGCAGGAGGTCACGGTTCGAAGGGTGGGTAACGAGCAGCCTTTGGTCACCTGCCGCTGCAGCCGATAAATCGCCCTTAGCCTGAAGGGCATGGAGCGCCTTTAGCTCTGCATCCAGCGACGTGGCGGTAAGCGGCGCAGGCGCGTTCTTGTCAGAAGAAGATAGTTTTTGCGAGGCCATTCCGCACTTTCCTGTCGGCAATTGCCGTGCGCTCTTCAAAAGGCGCGGGACTGCCAAAAAACAAGGGGTGGTGCTTGTGGCACCACCCCTTTCAGTTCAGTCAACGGCAACCGATCACAGCTTGGTGCTGATCTTGATGCCATAGGTGAGCGGACGCACGATCGTCGACGTCTTGATGTACTGCGACGAGGTGGTGAAAGTCGAAGCATGGCTGTTGAAGATGTTGTCGCCAAACAGCGTAACCGTCCAGTTATCCCGTGTGAAGCCAATCTGGGCATCTGCAAGGGCATAACCCGGCATCTTGTAGCGCAGCACAGTTGTGGCTGGCACGATGATCCCGTTCGGACCAACGACGTTACCATTACCGGCTACATCACCCGACGGATATGTAGCAGGCTGGTTGAACTGCGAGCTGATATAGTTCGCGCCAGCAGAGACGAAATAGGCCATGTCGCCATTGCCAGCCCATTCATAGCGGACGCGCACATTGCCTTGGAACTTCGGGCTGAACGGCGTGGTGCTACCAACATTGCCGAAGGGGCTCTGTACTGGCTTAACTACATTATTTGAGAACACCTGGGTAATGCACTTGCCAAAGCTTGATACGCCCGGGTTATTGGCGATGAAGCAAGGAGAATTGGCCTGCTTGCTTTCGTTATAGGACGCCGAACCCTGAATGGTGAGGCCATCCGACGGGCGCGCGAAGATTTGCGCAGAAAGACCCTTGATATCATAGGTCGGGCCATTGGCTGCAAATGCCGTGTTACCAAAGCCTGCGGCCGGGTTGAAGAAGCCGATCTGGATGTTCTTCCACTTCATATAATAGGCCGAGAGGTTGAAGGTCACCTTACGGTCAAACAAATCGGTCTTCAGGCCGGCTTCCCAATTGGTCAGATTGTCCGGCGCGTAAGCGGCGGGGACCAGAAGCTGCGGATTATGTGGAGCCACAGGATCCTTCACACGAGCTGACGGTCCACGGTTGAAAGCGCCCGGACGGAAACCTTGGCTGAAGGTTGCGTACACCATCGTACCATCCTTAGGCTTCCAAGTGACCGTGCCCTTGCTACGGAAGCCCTTATAGGTTGACTTCAACCCAAGCGCGTCGAGGTTCGACCCTGTCGCGCAGACCGGAACCTGATAGCAGGCACTGTTGAACGACGAGTAAACAGACCCCTTCTGGAAGTTGTCATAATGATAATAGCGCGTGCCAGCCGTAACGGTCAGGTTCGACGTGATGTCAAAATCGACAGAGCCGAATGCCGCGTATTGCTTGTACCCACGCTGAATGTCCTGCCCGAACGCAACAGCAGGACCGCGCGGACCAGCTAAATTAAGCGTGGCAGAGGCGTTTGGCGCCACAAGACCCATGCAGACCGTGCCGGCCGCACGAATCTGCGCTGCAGTGAGCGATTGATTGCAGACCGGGATGGTCTTGTAAGACCAATCCATATTGTCTTCGATCCCGAAATCCTCGTAGAAACCGCCGACGATGGCGCGGATCCGGCCGCTGTCGGGGGTGGAAATGCGGACTTCATGGCTTTCATGCGTGTTACGGACGTCATCTTTCCAGTAACCGGTCGGCTCATAGCAATAGGGCGGACCGCCAAAAGTGCCCCAGTAATAGTTGCCGGCACCCGTGCACTGGTAAAAGATGCCGTATGTCGCGCGAGAATAATTGGTATAGTCACCCTGCTGCGAGATGGTCCGCGACAGGTAGGCGCCGGTGTAAATCAGGCTGAAATCGCCGACTTTACCGTTCAGCGTCCATGCCGTGTTAGAATAGTCGTCCTTATTGTACTGCGGAGCAAACAACGTCGACGACAGACCCGTCAGAGGGGCATAGTCATAGGTATAACCCTGAACCGCAAATGTGCCCTCTGATTCGAGCTTCTGGTAAGCTTGGGTAACAAGCAAATCCCAGTCCGGCGTAACTTGCCAAGCGACAGAGACGCGACCGCCCGTGTAGTCGACCGGATTAAAATTGTCTTTAACCAAAGCCGCATTGTCATACTTGCCGTCGCGGCTCTGCTGCGCTGGCGTCAGCCGGTTACCATTGCCATTAAACGCCAAATAATAAGACCCGAGGTCGGAAGGCTGGCGTGTGAAGGTTGAATATTTATTGTCGATATAACCGCCGCGATGATCGGCATAGACAATCGCACGGATCGCCAGCTTATCTTCGATGATAGGCAGGTTGACCATTGCGTTGAACGAACCGTTCGCAGCGCCGCCAGCGGTGCCACCGAAGCTACCTTCGAGACGACCTTCAAACTTGTCCTTCTTGGGCTTGTTGGTGATGTAGCGAACCACACCTGCCTGCGCACCACCGCCAAACAACGTACCCTGCGGGCCTTCGAGAACTTCGACGCGCTCCATATCAGCCATGTAGACGTCGGCGTTACGGGCCGGGAACTGCATCGACTGATCGTCAAGATACAGGGCGACGTTCGGGAAGCCACCGATAGTGGCCGAAGACTGCTGACCCGCAAAGCCGGCCGACAGGCCGCGCATGAAGATCGCGCCCTGACCCGGGCCGTTGTTCGAGAAGGTCACGTTCGGCGTGTACTTGAGAAGATCATTGATCGTCGACACGTTGAGCTTGCTGAGCGTCTCAGTCCCGAAGGCCTGCAGCGTCATCGGCACTTCCTGAAGCGACTGATCGCGACGCGTTGCGGTCACAACGATGTCTGCAAGACTACCCTCGTCAGTCGACGCGCCACTTTCCTGCGCGAATGCTGAGCCGCTGCCAGCACCGAGAGCCGCGATAACAAGCGCAGCTGTCGTGAATTTTAACGATGTTTTCAAAGCTATTCTCCCCGGTTTGATTCAATTTATAAAGCTCGGAACCAGATTTTTCACACAATTCTGGAGCACGATGGATCCCGGCTCGCTATGCCACAAATGAGTAAATTTTAGAAAGCGGTAAATTTAATTATGACTCCGATCACAACATCTTCATCGCTGAATTAGAACACCTTATGTAGATACGCCCCAATGGAAAATGCGCTTTCGCACGGCTAGGCGCAACAAAATTCAAGCTTTTTGGAGTGAGATGTCATGAAATCGGGTGCGGACTTTGTCCTTTTGATCGCAAGCGAGGACCGTAAAGGTATCGTGGCGGCCGTCGCAAATTCGATTGTCAGTCAGGACTGCAATATCGTTGAAAGCGCGCAATATGGCGATCCTGTCACGGGCCGCTTTTTCATGCGCGTCGCGGTCAGCAGCCCTGCCGATATGACGGTGGACAAGTTTTCTGAGGCTTTCACCCCTGTCGCAACGGCATTCCGCCTCGATTGGCGCATTCATGACCTCCGCAAGAAATTGCGCGCGATGATCATGGTCAGCCAGGGCGGGCACTGCCTCAATGATTTGCTTTACCGCACTTCAACCAATCGCTTGCCGATTGATGTGACCAGCATCGTATCCAATCACACGACTTGGCAACGCCGGGCCGAGCATGAAAGCGTGCCCTTTCATCATTTGCCGATCACGCCAGAAAACAAGCTGGAGCAAGAAGCCAAGCTGTTGGCGATGGTCGAAGACCAGCAAGTCGATCTCATCATCCTTGCTCGGTACATGCAGGTACTGTCCGACCAGCTCTGCCGCAAGCTGGATGGCCGTGTGATCAATATTCACCACAGCTTTTTGCCGGGCTTTAAGGGCGCAAAGCCCTATCACCGGGCCTATGATCGGGGCGTCAAGATGGTCGGCGCCACCTCGCATTATGTGACAGCCGATCTGGATGAAGGTCCCATCATTACGCAGGATGTGTCGATCGTTGATCATGCCGATACCGTCGAAGATTTGATCGCGCAGGGGCAGGATACGGAGAGCCGCGTGCTCGCCCGTGCCGTGAAGCTGCACAGCGAACACCGGGTGCTGCTCAACGGCAACCGGACGATCGTCTTCAAATAGGGGGATCGGGTGTCGCGCGAACACGATATGCTGGCCGCTTTTTCCAGTCTGGGGATCAGCTGGACATTGGACGAGCATGAAGCCGTTTACACGGTGGAGGAAAGCGCTGCCTTTCACGCGCGCATCGCGGGCAGCCACACGAAAAACCTCTTTCTCAAGGACGCATCAGGCCAATTTTGGCTGGTTACAGCACCGCATGATGCCCGGGTTGACCTCAAGGCGCTGCCCGGCGTGATCGGATCGAAAAAGCTGAGCTTTGGCAAGGCTGAGGATATGGAACGGCTATTGGGCGTGACTCCGGGCTCTGTGACGCCCCTCGCCGCGTTTAATGATACCGACAGGAGCGTGAATGTCGTGCTCGACACCCGCCTTGCCGGGGCTGAGTGCGTCAATGTTCACCCGCTGCGCAATACGGCGACCTTGGGCCTTTCGGGCACAGATCTAGTGATGTTTCTAGCAGAACATGGCCACAAGGCGCAGGTCGTCGATCTGCCAGCGCCGCAATGACCCAGAATTTCGCCTCTTTTATGGACGCTTTGGCGTTCCCTATGTTAGGCGATGCCCGAGAATGAGATAGAGGCGGTCTAGCCGCTCATTTGAATGATATAAAAATAAGGAGTGTTACCAATGAAAACGCGCGCTGCTGTTGCCTTTGAGGCGAAAAAGCCTCTCGAAATTGTCGAGCTTGATATGGAAGGGCCAAAGGCGGGCGAAGTCTTGGTTGAGATCATGGCGACCGGCATTTGCCATACGGATGCGTACACGCTCGATGGCTTTGACAGCGAAGGCATTTTTCCAAGCGTGCTCGGCCATGAGGGTGCAGGCATTGTACGCGAAGTTGGTGCCGGCGTGACCTCAGTCAAGCCCGGCGATCACGTGATCCCGCTCTACACGCCGGAATGCCGCCAGTGTAAGTCCTGCCTGTCGGGCAAGACCAACCTGTGCACCGCCATCCGCGCCACACAGGGCAAGGGCCTGATGCCCGATGGCACAACGCGCTTTTCGTATAAGGGCCAGCCGATTTTCCATTATATGGGCTGCTCCACCTTTTCGAACTTCACTGTGTTGCCGGAAATCGCGGTTGCCAAAATCCGTGAGGACGCCCCCTTCCAGTCCAGCTGCTACATTGGTTGCGGCGTGACAACAGGCGTTGGCGCGGTCATCAACACGGCTAAGGTGCAGGTCGGCGATAATGTTGTCATCTTTGGGCTTGGCGGCATTGGCCTCAATGTCCTTCAGGGCGCGCGCCTTGCGGGGGCCAGCAAGATCATCGGCGTCGACATCAACCCCGATCGTGAAGAATGGGGCCGCAAGTTCGGCATGACCGACTTCCTCACTTCCAAAAGCATGAGCCGCGAAGATGTCGTCGCTAAGATTGTCGAAATGACCGATGGCGGCGCGGATTACACCTTTGATGCGACGGGCAATACCGAAGTGATG
>JBJTAW010000193.1:0-4548 GCA_046091025.1 Chakrabartia sp.
TCGCCGGATAGAGCACTTCTTCAACTGCCGGATTAAGACGGTGGATCTCATCAATGAAGAGAACATCGCCATCTTCCAAATTGGTCAAAAGCGCGGCGAGATCCCCAGACTTGGCAATGACTGGCCCGGACGTCGCCCGAAACCCAACCCCCATTTCGCGCGCGACGATTTGGGCAAGTGTGGTTTTACCCAGACCGGGCGGGCCGAAAAACAGCACATGGTCTAGAGCGTCTCCGCGCGATCTGGCGGCTTCAATGAACACGCGCAAATTATCGCGCGCGGCCTTTTGCCCGACAAATTCATCAAGGGCTTTGGGCCGCAAGGCAGCGTCGACATCTTCGGGCCGCCGTTCGGCCGCTAACAGGCGATCGTCCTCGCTCATTTAGACGCCTTTCGAAGCGCCAGACGCACCAGCGCATCCAGCGTCGCACCAGCGCCCAAATCTGCCTCTGCGGCGGCCACCGCGGCACTGGCCTCGGCGGACTTAAAGCCAAGATTGCCGAGTGCCGAAATAGCGTCGGCAGCAGCACCAGAGCCGCTCATTGGGGTCGCGCCCGCAGGGCCAATTGGAACCGGGCCAACCTTATCCTTCAATTCGCGCACAATGCGTTCGGCAAGCTTAGGGCCAACGCCATTGGCGCGGGCGACCATCGCTTTGTCCTGGCGGGCAACGGCTTGGCTCAGTTCATTTGCATCCAGTGTCGAGAGGATCGAGAGCGCAACCTTGCCACCCACGCCCTGCACGCCCGTCAAAAGGCGGAACCAGTCCCGCTCTCCCGCGCTGCCAAAGGCAAAGAGCGTCATAGAATCATCGCGCACCTGAAGTTCGGTATAGAGGGTGACTTGGCTTCCCGTGCCGCCAATGGCGCTGAGCGTTCGGCTGGAGGCAAGGATGAGATAACCGACGCCATTCACATCGATTACCGCATGGTCAGCGGCGCTTTCGACAAGGGTTCCGGTCAAGCGGGCGATCATGCCCCCTCTTTAGCGCGCACCCCCTGCATGTCGAAGGATTTGTTCTTCTTTTCTTCCGGTTGTCGGGGATAAGATCAGGCGATCCGCCGCGCGCTGGCCATGTGATGGGCATGGGTGATGGCAACAGCCAGTGCATCGGCCGAATCTGCGCCTACAATTTTTGCGCCGGGCAATAGGCGGCTGATCATGGCATGCACTTGGCTCTTTTCCGCATTGCCGATGCCGACAACGGCTTTCTTGATCAGTCGGGCGGCATATTCCCTCGGCTGGAGCCCCGTGCGCGCCAAGGAAAGGAGAATGGCTCCGCGTGCTTGGCCAAGTTTGAGCGTCGATTGCGGGTTGCTGTTGACGAAGACCTCTTCAACCGCCGCCCCATCGGGCTGGTGCTTGAGGATCAGATCGGTCAATTCCCGGTCAATCTGCACGAGCCGATCGGGCAGGCTGTCTTTGCTGTTGGTTGAGATTTGGCCGTTGGCAATATGGGACAAACGATTGCCCTCTGCCTGAATAAGGCCCCATCCTGTGGTGCCAAGGCCGGGATCAATGCCAAGAATAATCACGCAGATTGTGATCCCGATGGGGTGGGGGCAGGCCCCATCACCCCAGTTTTTCCATAATCTCATCCGAGACGTCGTAATTGCCCCAAACGGTCTGGACGTCATCATCTTCTTCAAGCGTGTCGATCATCCGAAACAGCTTGCCGGCATCGTCTTCGCTCACATCGACCATCGTTGTCGGCTTCCACGCGAGCTTGACGCCTTCCGGCTCCCCAAGCGCAGTTTCCAGCGCCTTGGCCACTTCATGCAGGGAATCAACGCTGGTCCAGATGGAATGGCCCTCCTCAGAGGATTCGACATCATCAGCGCCCGCTTCAAGGGCGGCCTCAAAGACCTTATCCGCATCGCCCGCCTTGCCCGGATATTCGATCAGGCCCAGCCGATCAAAGCCGTGGCTCACCGACCCCCCTGTGCCAAGATTGCCGCCATTTTTGGAAAAAGCGGTGCGGACATTAGTGGCCGTGCGGTTGCGATTATCGGTCAGCGCCTCAACGATGATGGCAACGCCGCCGGGGCCAAAGCCTTCATAACGAATTTCTTCATAGGTCTCGAGGTCAGAGCCAGAAGCCTTATCAATCGCCCGCTGGATATTGTCCTTCGGCATGGATTGCGCGCGTGCGGCGAGCACCGCTGCGCGCAACCGGGCATTGGCTTCCGGGTCTGGCAGGCCCATTTTTGCAGCCACCGTAATTTCGCGCGACAGCTTGGAAAAAAGCGCAGACCGCTTTTTATCCTGCGCGCCCTTGCGGTGCATGATGTTTTTAAATTTGGAATGACCTGCCATATCCGTAACTTATCCCAGCTTAACGGCGGTGCCTGAGGCTGAAACCATTAGCATCGACCCGCCTTGTCCCAATACTTCATAATCCCGATCGACGCCAATCACGGCATCGGCTCCCAGCGCGCGCGCCTCATCCTTCAGCTCATTGAGAGCGGTCATCCGCGCGTCCCGAAGCGTTGATTCGTAAGCACCCGACCGGCCGCCAACAATGTCGCGAATACCGGCGAACAAATCCTTAAAGATATTCGCCCCGACAATCACTTCGCCGGTTACAACGCCCAGATAATCCTGAACTTTGCTGCCTTCAATCGAATGCGTCGTCGTGATCAACATGAACCTTCTCCTCTTTTGCCCTACGCACTGCGAAGTTTTGATGACCAAAAGCGTCTGGTCAAGCGGTTGCACACAGAGGGTGTGAAATCAGGCGAGGCCGAGCGCTGCCTTATAGGTATCCAAGATCGCTTCCATTTCCTGACGGTCATGGCTTTCCATTTTCCGCAGGCGCACGATTTGGCGCATAATCTTGGCATCATATCCGCGCGCTTTGGCTTCGGAATAGACGTCGCGAATATCGTCGGCGATGCCCTTTTTCTCTTCTTCCAAACGCTCAATGCGCTCGATCAGCAGGCGAAGCTCGTCTGCTGCGACACTATCACTCATATCATGCTCCAATTCGCCTTGGCTCCGTCCTCCCTTGTGGGACGACGGAGTGTCGGGCGCTGTTAGTCGCTCAGGCCTTTGCCTTCAAGCTATCCGCAACCTTGACGCCATGCTTTTCAAGGGCTGCGACAATCTTGCCTGCCCCTTCTAGGTCACCCCAGAACATGGGGCCGCCGCGATAGACGGGCCAGCCATAGCCATAGATCCAGACGACATCGATATCCGATGCGCGCTGGGCCTTGCCTTCTTCCAAGATTTTATAGCCTTCATTGACCATGGGGTAGAGCGTGCGCTCAATGATTTCCTGATCGCTAATTTCGCGCTTGGCGAGGTTTGATTTGGACCGGAAGTCTTCGATAATGGCCAGCGCCTCAGCACTGGGTGTGCCATTGCGCTTTTCATCATAATCGTAAAATCCCGTGCCATTCTTCTGGCCCAAGCGTCCGGCGGCGCACAGCGCATCGCGGATGGTCTCGATCCGGGAAGGGTCCCGGTGCCAGCCAATGTCGAGGCCCGCCAGATCGGCCATTTGGAAAGGCCCCATCGGCATGCCGAAATCGGTGTGCACCTTATCAATCTGCGCCGGGGTCGCCCCTTCAAGAAGAAGCTGATTGGCCGGGCCCTGCCGTTCGGACAGCATCCGATTGCCGATAAAGCCGTGGCAGACGCCCGCAACAACGGCGACCTTTTTGATCTTCTTCGACAGCGCCATGACCGTTGCCAAGGCATCCAGCGCAGTTTGATCACCCCGCACCACTTCCAGAAGCTTCATGACATTGGCGGGGGAGAAGAAGTGCATGCCCAACACATCCGCTGGTCGGCTGGTGGAGGCCGCAATTTCATTCACATCGAGATAGGAAGTGTTGCTGGCGAGAATGGCGCCCGGATTTACGATCTTGTCGAGCTTGACGAATACATCCTTCTTCACGTCCATGCTTTCATAGACGGCTTCGATCACGAGATCGCAATCAGCCAAGTCCTCCATGCTGAGCGTCGGGGTCAGCAGACCCATCATCTTTTCGACCTTATCGGCTGAGAAGCGGCCCTTGGCGGCAGAGGCTTCGTAATTCTTGCGAATAACACCAACGCCCCGATCCAGCGCATCCTTTGCCATTTCAACAATGGTGACAGGGATGCCCGCCTGAAGGAAGTTCATGGAAATGCCGCCGCCCATGGTGCCGGCGCCGATTACACCGACTTTCTTGATGTCGCGCAGTTGCATGTCTTTTGGCAGGCCATCAATTTTGGCGGCCTGTCGTTCGGCAAAGAACATGTGGCGCTGTGCGGCAGATTGGCTGCCCATCATCAGCTTGCCGAATTCCGTCCGCTCAAAGACCATGCCTTCTGCAAAGGGGAGGCGGGTCGCCGCTTCTACGCAAGCAAGGTTGGCATAGGGGGCGTCAAAGCCTTTCCACTTGCGGGCATTGGCGGCCTTCAGCTGTTCAATAACCGCAATATCGCCCTAGATCGGCCGATCGCGCGTCGGGCGCGGGCCTTGGGCAATCATCTCACGCGCAAAGGCAACAGCGTCTTCTGCAAGTGTTGCTTCACCCGCCAAGGCGTCAACAAGGCCGA
>JBJTAW010000194.1:0-2990 GCA_046091025.1 Chakrabartia sp.
CAATTGCACCTCGGCGCCCGGTAATAGCAGCGAATTGTGCAACCCCTATCGCCCCGAAAAGGTTGACAGCTATGAACTTGGCCTCAAAACCAAGCTCGCCGATGGCAAGCTGATCTTTAACGTCGCCGGTTTTTGGGATGAACATAAGGATATTCAGTTGTCCGTGTTCACAGCACAAGGGGCCGCCGCCTCGGTCGTGCTCAATGCCGCCGCCGCGCGCATCCGCGGGCTGGAGTTTGAAGCCGTCGCCCGGCCTGTCCCTAGCCTCACCATCAACGGCTCGTTCGCGGTGCTCGACGCCAATTATAAGCGCTTCATCGATGGCGGCGTGGACGTGGCCAGCAATCGCGCCTTCCCGCATACACCGAAGGCAACAGCCGCACTGGGTGTCGATTGGCGTGTAATGGAAGGCGATTGGGGTAAGCTCAACCTCACTGGCGATTACAACCACGTGTCGAGCTATTACACCTTCCCATTCGCTCTGACGGGCAACCGTGCGGTTGAGAATGTAGCGAGCAACACCCGGTCCCCGGGGCGCGATATTGTGAATGTCGCTGCGCGCATTTCCGACTTTAATGTCGGCGGCGCACGGACGGAACTGTCCTTTTGGGTTCGCAACCTGACGAAGGAAGATCGGCCGACCAACTTCATCGATTTTGGTGCGGGTTTTGGTGGGTTGACGCTCGGTTACTTCCCCGATCCGTGCACCTATGGAGCGACGTTCGGCGTGAAGTTCTAAGGCATAAGGTCCCCCTGCCGCATGCGGGAGGGGGACCTTTCTTTACCCAAATGTAGTTGGCGGATCGCCCATCACATTCACCGTCGCAGCGCCGTCTGCATCTACGCTATGGATAAGGCAGGATGTCCGCCGGGATCTGGTCTCTGCAATCCACCAGCGGCCCGTGTCCTTCACATAAATATCGTCATATTCCACACCCATCTGCGTCAGCGTGCGCCCGGCGAGATTGATGTTGTGGAAGAAAAGGGACCATTGCCCATGCGCGCGGGTGGCGCTTTCAAAGGTGATGATGCCATTTGCGGCATGGTGCATATCATAGATGCCCGGCGCACACCCCATCTGCGCATAAATCGCCACAAAATCCTCGCGGTTGTTGAACGGGGGGAAGCCTTCATAGGCGATGACAGCGCCGACGGGCATCAGCGTGTCGCGCACGATATCCGGATCCTTGGTGTCGCAGGCGCGGAGGTAGCGGGCCTTTAGGTCGCGGATCGCGCGGTCATCCTCCAGCCGCTGCAAACGTTCTTCCAAAGTCATCCTTATTTCTCCTTTGCGTAGAGGATGGAGTGAGATACTACGCAAATCAAGCAATAAGCGGGGCCGCGCCCGCCAAAATGAGGGAGAGAGAGATGCGTTTTGAAGGCAAAAAGGTTCTCATCACAGGGGCTGCATCTGGCATTGGCCGCGCAACCGCGATCCTCTTTGCGCAAGAAGGTGCCCGCGTGACCATTGGGGACATGAACGGTGCCGGTCTGGAAGAGACCGCCAAGATGATGATCACCACCCCGCAGATCAAAACCTATGACGCGGCGGATTTTGACAGCTGCCGCGCGCTTGTCGCTGCTGCTGCGATCGACGGGCTGGATGTGCTGTGCAACATTTCTGGCATGATGAAATGGGGCCCCACGCTGGAGTTTAGCGAAGACGATTTCGCCCACATCCTCACAGTCAACACCACCAGCACCTTCGTGATGTGTCAGGCGGCGCTCCCGCACCTCATCAAATCGAAAGGCAACATCGTCAACACTGCGTCCACCGCTGCATTACAGGGCATTGCCTATACGGTCGCTTATGCTGCCTCAAAGCATGGCGTCGCAGCGATCACTAAGAGCCTTGCCATCGAATTCGCGGCCAAGGGCGTGCGCATCAACGCCATCTGCCCCGGCCATGTGAACACCCCCATGGGCAATGCCGCGCCGCCGGCGGGTGACGTTGACTGGTCTCTCGTCATGCGCAACGCGCCAAAGCTGGAAAACGGCACCTGCGAACCCCGCGACATCGCCGCAATGTTCGCCTTCTTGGCAAGCGATCAGGCCCGCAAGGTCACTGGCGCGCTGTTCACGGTCGATGGTGGACAGTTAGCGGGGTAGGGGACGCGTCCTCCGCGGCCTCGCTCTCTCCCTTATGTCGTCGCCAATAGCTTGCGTGCGGCCTCAGTCCCATCGAGCAGGGCGTTTTCTCTTGCTGTGACGCGCCAGCCGTCTGCCGTTCGGGCCAATTGCCAGCGGTTGGCAGAGACGCGATGCGCTTCAAACCCGCCTTGGCCCGTCGCGCGGAACACGACGCTGTGGCCGCGGGCGGTGGCGCTGTCGCCGTTCAACGTGATCGTGACGGGGCCGAGCATATGGGCGCAGCCATCGGCCATCAAAGTGCGATGGGTGGGGCCGTCGATCAAAGCTGCGATGGCGGCGCGGCCCTTGGCCTCCCCCATGCCGCCGACAGCATAGCGTCCATCCTCCACCCATAATTGGCTGAGGGCGTCTGCCGCACCACTATCGGCAAGCGGGCCGTAGCTGGCGATCAGCTCACGGATCGCCTCGCGGTCTTCCAGCGCTTGAAGGCGGGCCTCAACCTTGGGCGGCATAGATGGCTTCGGCCCGCGCTTTGAGGGCATGGGCTGTGTCATCAAAGGCGCGCTTCAACCAAGGGCCAGCAAAGCGGAACACGTGGATGCCATTATTGCCGAGAAAGGCGTCGGTGGAATGATAGCGGCAGCTTGCAGGTGCCGTTGCCTCGATCACCTGATCACGTCGGGCCGGGTAGGGCCAGAAGTCGCTATACTTCAACTCCCAGCTGATAAGGCGCTCTGGTTCCAGCGCGCAGATATATTCTAGGTTGGGAACAAGGCTGCCCGGCACGGCATAGTTGGCGAGGGTCATGTCCACCGCCGCGCCCATTTCCAGCGTGGAGACGGCGCGGACGCAGAATGGGTTCCATTCATTGTAACGCGGCATATCGCAGATGACATCCC
>JBJTAW010000195.1:0-13668 GCA_046091025.1 Chakrabartia sp.
TTTTTACGAGCATAGCGTCGCAGCAGCGACCCATAGTGAGCTTTTTGTAATCGGCGGACGACTAGTTTAGAAAGGTCGCATAATATTTCTTCCAAAGCGCTTGATTTAGTCGTCGGCGACTATGTCGTTTACCCAAAGCACGGCGTTGGCCGTGTGATTGAGCTGCAAAGCTCTGAAATTGCCGGCATGAAGCTTGAGCTTTATGTTCTGCGCTTTGAAAAGGAAAAAATGACCCTGCGGGTTCCGACCAATAAGGCGGAAAGCGTCGGCATGCGTAAGCTTTCATCCGACAAGCAAATGGGTGAGGCCCTGACCACACTCAAGGGCAAGCCCAAGGTGAAGCGCACCATGTGGTCGCGCCGCGCGCAGGAATATGAAGCCAAGATCAATTCGGGTGACCTTGTGTCGATTGCCGAAGTTGTGCGCGATCTCTTCCGTCCGGAAGAAGCGCCAGAACAAAGCTATTCGGAGCGGCAGATTTTTGAAGGTGCCACCAGCCGTCTGGCGCGGGAACTTGCCGCCATGGAACAAACCGATGAAAAGGCGGCCGCCGCCAAAATCATCGAGATTCTGAAAAAGGCAGCGCCGCAATATCAAAAGGCGAATGAAGACGCCTAATGTCTTCGTCCCGATGACAGCGAAGGGCGGCTTTGGCCGCCCTTTTCTTTTGCGGCGCTAAATCAGTGCCAGCTCTGCCAAATCGCTGAGCAGGGCCGCGGGCAGGACATCATCCTCTTGCGCCATAAGGCCGCCCAAATCCTCCGGCGCATCCGCATCTTCCAGATAGCGCCAGCCCTGATGCGCGCGGCGTGGGGTGGGGCGCACCGGAATGACGCGCGCTTCCAGCACAATGTCCATGCGTCCATCGGGCGTTGGATCAAATCGGATGATCCGCGCGCGCGCAATCAACTGATGCCGGACAATCCAATAGAGGGCACCTGCGCCTTCAATTTCACTATGGCGCTTGGGCAGATAGCGCGTTGTCATCCGCACCTCCCCGGCATGTGCGCGGGCCTCGACTCGGCTGACAAGATCAGGAAGCGAGGTCGCGCCAAAGGCGACCTTGGTCAGATGCAGCGGCATTAGCCCGCCAGACCGATAACGGCGGCAAGCCCCAAAAAGCTGAAAAAGCCCATCACATCGGTCATCATGGTAACGAACACGGCGGAGGAGACAGCGGGATCCACATTCAGCCGATCCAGCGTCACAGGCACAAGGATGCCCGACAGGCCCGCGACCATATTGTTGATGATCATGGCGGCCCCCATGACCATGCCCAAAGTGGGATTGTCGAACAGCAAGCTAACTGCGGTTCCGATCAACAGGCCCAGCGCCAAGCCATTGGCCATAGCAATGCGCAATTCCCGGCCAATCATCCGCATCGTGTTGGAGCTGGTCAATTCATTGGTGGCAATGGCGCGCACCACCACCGCCAAGGTCTGTGTCCCCGCATTGCCGCCCATGCCAGAGACAATGGGCATCAGCACCGCGAGCAGGGCGAATTTCGCAATTTCCCCCTGAAACAGGCCGACCACACTGGCCGCGATAATCGCCGTGCCCAAATTGACGACCAACCAAGTCAGGCGCGTGCGCACCGTCATCAGGATCGGCTCGTTAATATCGCCCTCACCCGCGCCAGAGAGTTTGAGGATGTCCTCGCTCGCTTCTTCCTGAATGATGTGGACCACATCATCGACCGTGATCATCCCGACCAGCCGACCAGACGGGTCGATGACAGCCGCCGAGATCAGGCCATATTTCTGAAAGCGCAGGGCGACTTCTTCCTGATCCATATCGACCGGAATGAGCGTCTGTTCGCGCTTCATCACATTGGTCATGCGGACGCCGCGCGGCGTGCGGAGCACCCAGCTTAAATGGCAGGTGCCAACCGGATGATGCTGGGGATCAACGACAAAGACTTCCCAGAAATCGGTCGTCAGATCCTGATTTTCACGCAGATAATCAATGACTTGCCCCACCGACCAATGTTCGGGAACGGCGATCAGCTCCCGCTGCATCAAGCGGCCGGCAGATTCCTCTGGATAGGAGAGCGCCTCTTCAATGGCGGCCCGATCATCCGGCGCCAGCGCGCGGAGAACGGCGCGCTGATCATCCTCCTCCATATCCTCGATAATGGCGACGGCATCGTCAGTATCGAGTTCGGCGGCAATATCGGCGACCTGTTCAGGGGCCAGACTGTCGATCAGGTCTTCGCGGACATAGTCATTCAGCTCAGCGATAACATCGGCGTCAATCAGGTCAGACAGCGCCCGGACAAGGTCATGCCGCGCATCGCCCGGCGTCTGTTCGATGAGATCGGCAATATCCGCCGGGTGCAAGGGCGCGACCAGCGTCCGCGCGCCGCTATCATCGCCCAAATAAACGGCGGAGAGAACGTCTCGGATGAATTCGCGCTTGAGGTGATCATCTTCGTCAAGCTGCGTTGCCACAGCCGGTTCGGCGGTGCGGGTGATGTCGGTGTCGCTCATCGTCCCTCCAATCCGGCAGTCCTTGATCGCGGCGTGGTTACGCCCCGGCGCGCGGATTGACAAGCTTTGGCTTTCATCCCGCAATAATCCCGCTAAACTTCGGGCATGACACGCGAATATCGCCTTTCGGTTCTTGACCAATCCCCGATTGAAGAGGGGATGACAGCAGCAGACGCGCTTGCCAACACACTCGACCTTGCCCGGACGTGCGATACGCTCGGCTATCATCGCTATTGGTTGGCGGAACATCATGCGTCGCCGGGCCTTGCAGGCTGTGCACCGGAGGCGCTGATCGGCCCGGTTGCGCTGGCGACACAGCGCATCCGCATCGGCTCTGGCGGGATCATGCTGCCCCATTATTCGCCGTTCAAAGTGGCCGAGACATTCAAGATGCTGTCTGCGCTTGCGCCGGGGCGGATTGATCTGGGTCTGGGTCGCGCACCCGGATCGGATCAACGGACGGCCTATGCCTTGCAGCGCGATCGATCCCGCCGGATGCCGATGGATGATTTTCCGAGCAACTTGGCTGAAGTGCTGGCCTATCTGGGTGATGGCCTTTCCGCCGATCACCCCTTTGCCACATTGAAAGACACGTTACCTTTTGGCGGAGGCGCGATTGATCCTTGGCTGCTCGGCTCCTCGCGCGACAGCGCAGCCTGGGCCGCAGAAGCGGGCCTGCCTTATTGCGTTGCGGATTTCATCAATTCGCAAGGGTTGGCACAGGCCGATCTCTATCGGCGCAATTTCCAACCCTCGCGCTGGCTCGACAAGCCCTATGTGATGGTCGCCAGCTGGGCGATTGCGGCCCCGACGCGGGAGGAAGCAACACGGCTCTCCTTGCCCGCACGCATGATGTTTCATCATCTCATCCGAGGCGAATTAATCCCCGTTCCGTCAGTGGAAAAGGCTGCGCGCTGGGCCGTGGATCACGACACCCCGCAACCCAATCGGCGCTCCATCATTGGCGACCCGCAGGAGGTGCAGGCAGAAATTGACGCGGTCGCGGCCCATTATGGCGCGGATGAAATGATGATGGTCAACATCATGCCCGATCATGCGGCGCGCCGCCGCAGCTATGCCCTGTTGGCGGCGCAATATGGACTGGCATCGCTCGCCCAAGCCGCTTAAGGGGCCTTTTTTAAGATAATAAGAAGGACTTAAGAACATGGCCGATACGTTGACCTTTACGCTCGAAACCGGGGATGTTGTCATTCGGCTCCGCCCTGATCTGGCGCCCGGCCATGTCGCGCGCATTTCCGAATTGGCGCAAGAAGGCTTTTATGATGGCGTGGTCTTTCACCGCGTCATCAGCGGCTTCATGGCGCAGGGCGGCGACCCGACCGGCACGGGCATGGGCGGATCTGACAAGCCCGATCTGAAGGCTGAGTTTAACGACGCACCGCATGTGCGCGGCACCTGCTCCATGGCGCGCGCGGTGAACCCGAACAGCGCCAACAGCCAGTTCTTCATCTGCTTTCAGGACGCCAACTTCCTGGATGGACAATATACGGTTTGGGGTCAGGTGACGTCAGGCATGGAACATATCGATGCCCTGCCCAAGGGTGAGCCGCCGGCCACACCCGGCAAGATCATCAAGGCGACGATCGCCTAAAGCCGATGAGGCCTTAGCCTCAATCGGATTGATAGAGGGTCACCAGCCAGTCGCGGAACAACCGCACTGGCTGGAGATCCAAAGCGCGCGGCCGACAGGCGAACCAATAGCTATAGGGGCTGCGCACCTCGACATCCGCAAACATGCGCACCAGCCGCTCATCCCCATAATCGGACAAGAGATTTTGGTGCAGAAAGGCGATGCCCAAACCTTGGGCCGCCGCCTCCAGCATGAGCTGGCCCGAATCATAATAATCAATCGCCGCTGGTTCTAAATTGGGCAGCCCAACCGCTTCGCGCCAAGCGCTGAACGTGTCCCCAAGCTCTCGGTGGATCATCACCGTCATTTCCTGAACCTGTTCCGGCCGGGTGATAGCGTGCGGCCCCTGCACCAATCGCCGCGCGCCAACGGTGTAGATGTTATCCCGATAAATGCGCACGCCATAAAGGGCGGGATCAAGCGACCCAGCGAGCGCAATGGCGCAATCCAGCCCATCGCCCAATCGGCTGAGCGAATGCGCCGCCGTATCCAGATCAATATGCAGTGTCGGGTGGGTTTTGCGCAGCTCAGGAATATGCGGGATCAATCGTTGAGACGCGAACAAGCTGGGCACGCCGAGGCGCAAGCGCATCACATGATCGCGTGACGTCATCGTCTCAATCGCGTCCCCCAGTGCGCCAATCGGGTCCACAACCAGCTCCATCAATTCTTCCCCGCTTTCATTGAGGCGGATGGATTGATGCCCCCGATCAAACAGCGGGCGGCCGACAAAGGCTTCCAATGTCTGGATTCGCCGACTGAGCGCGGGGGAGGAGAGAGACAGCTCTTCAGCTGCCGCCTTGATCGATCCTAGACGGGCAACCTGCACAAAAGCTTCAATGGCAGCAAGGGAGGGAAGACGACGCATGCAAGAAGATTAGGTTGCGATTGCAAAAATTGCAATCACGCTTTTATATTTCGCACTTGCACAAAATTCTGCTGCGGTGCATTCAGATCCTGCCTTTCAGGCATCCTCTCCTATACAAACTCCTATAGGCCAGTCCCTCGGGGCTGGCCTTTTTTTGCTTTGCGCCAATGTGCGCATCCTTCTCAGTTCGCCGAGTATCTTTCGCACCTGCACAATAAATGTGGCTTTACTGCTCCGAAGAGGCCGCACCCGCCGACTCGGTCGGCTTTATCCGAACAAGAACATAGGGAATGAGCAGCGCGAGAATGGCGGCGGAGAGGAAATAGGGCAATGGGCCCCAGAGCTCATAAAGGCCAACCCCAATAGACGGGCCGAGAACAAAAGCGGCGCCATTGACCGAGGTGACCTGTCCGGCGACCGAGCCTTGCAGTTTTCGATCAACGGACAAAGAGGCCCCGGCTGTAAAAGCGGGCCTGCTAAACCCAAATCCGATACACGCCAGCGCATAGGCCGTGGCAATGCCATAAAGACTGTCCGCCACCCCCGTCGTCGCGCACCCAATCGCGGAAATAACAAGCCCGATCATCATCATCACCCGCGGCTCAAGATTGAACAGCGGAATCAGGCCCCATTGCACCAGCAAGGCCGCCGCCGCCCCGATCATCAAAACAATACCGATGGCTTCTTGAGAATGGGCCAGCGGAAGGTGCAGCCGATCAATCACCAAAAAGCCAACGGCCTGCCCCGTCATCGCTTGCGCGTGCCCCATGATCAGTCCCAGCAGCATCCAAGGCCAGATTCGCGGGTCTCGAAGCGCCAAGGGCTTGGATTGAGGGGATGTTGCCGCAGTCACACTGCCGCCGGTTGGCGCGCCGCCGATGGAAGGGTAGCTGACAGCCGCCCCACGCCCCGCATCAGACGGGGTGTCATCGCGCAAATAGCGCCAGACGAAGAACAGAACGACGCTGCCAAAAGCTGCAAAGACAAAGGCAGGTCCAGCCAATCCGACAACGGGAAGGCCAACCAACCAAGGGGCAGCGGCCGGGCCCAAAATTGTGCCCAGGCCAAAGGCCGAGCCGAGCATGGTCAGCGCCTTTGTCCGTTCCTTGCGCGATGTTCTAAGCGCGACCATGGCCTGTGCTGCAGGTGGAGCTGCCGCGCCGAAAAAGCCATAGAGCATGCGCGCGGCAATAAAGGCGAGCATCGTCACCAATGGCCCCAAAACCCCGTGCAGACCGAGCGACAAGACAAGGCCGCACAGCCCAACCGAAGAGATAAAACCCGCAAGACCGAGCATGACCATTTCGCGCCGCCCGTCCTTATCCGATCGGCGGGCCCAGCGGGGTGCCGTGAACACCCAAATCGCGGCTGATACGGAAAAGGCAGCGGCGATCACACTATCCGCAACCCCAATTGTCCGACCCAAGGTCGGCAGAACCGATTGCAGAGCTGTGTTGCCGGCGCCCGTGATCAACATGACCAGAAACAGCAGCGTAAAATCCCGCTTATTGGCCTTCAGATCAACCATTGCGCGTCCAATCATAGCTGCGGTCTAGTGTCGCAATATCAACTGTATAGTGGTGATACCAGCGGGCACGGCCAAGATCGCGTATGGCGGCATGATCGGGGTGATCCCGCCAAGTCTTGGCGGCCGCCTCATCGGCCCAATAGCTGATCGTGATGCCAAAGCCATCCGCACCCCGCGTGGACTGAAGCCCCTGAAATCCGGGCTGGCGCTTGGCGAGGGCCACCATATCGGCGGCGGCTTTTTGATAGCCGACCTCATCCTCACTTGTGCGTTGCGCGGCAAAAATAACCGCGACCCAGCCCTGTCGCTCTGTCCTCATGCCCGTTCGTTAGGCCTACTCTCTCACAGAGGATAGCCCTTTGTTCGTCTACATAGAGGTTGCAAGCGAGGCGCAGAGCCGATAGCGCGCGGCTCATTCTTGTCATCGGGGGATTTTTTGTGACCAATGCCCAGCTGGATGTTGTTGCCGTCGGCAATGCCATTGTTGATATTATCGCCGCCGCCGAGGACGGTCTCATCGTCGCCGAAGGCCTGACCAAGGGCGGGATGCAATTGGTCGACGCCCCTCGCGCCGACGCACTCTACGCGAAAATGGGCACCGCCCATGAAGTCAGCGGCGGGTCTGCGGCAAACACCATTGCGGGCATGGCCGCCCTTGGCCGCCGCTGTGGTTTTATCGGGCAAGTCGCCGATGATCAGTTCGGCAAAGTCTTTTCGCATGATATTCGCGCGCTGGGCGTGGCCTTTTCCACCCCCATGCGCGGCGAAGAGCCCCCCACGGCCCAATGCCTGATCTTCGTCACGCCAGATGGGCAGCGCACGATGAACACGTTCTTGGGCGCATCCCAATATCTGCCCGCCCAAGCGCTGGATCGCAGCATGATCGAGCAAGCCAGCATTCTCTATCTTGAAGGCTATTTGTGGGACCCTGAAGAGCCGCGCGCCACCATGCGGGAAGCCATTGCCATAGCGCGTGGCGCGGGCCGCAAGGTCGCCTTCACCTTGTCTGACAATTTCGTGATTGATCGGCATGGCGATGATTTCCGCGCGCTTCTGGCCGAAGGGAAGATCGACATTCTCTTTGCCAATGATGGGGAAATCCGCACGCTGATGGGCAATGATGATTTGGAAGCAGCCGTGGCCGCTGCCGCGCCTCTCGTGGAAACGCTGGTCGTCACCCGCAGTGAAGAGGGCGCACTTGCCATATCCGGCGGTGAGCGGGCCGATGTGCCGGCCGAACCCGTGGACAAGGTGGTCGATACCACCGGGGCGGGCGATCTCTTTGCCGCAGGCTTTTTAACGGGTCGGGCCGAAGGGCGTTCGCTTGCAGACTGTCTGACCATGGGCGCGATTTGCGCAGCGGAGAGTATTTCGCATTACGGCCCCCGGCCAGCGGCGGATTTGCGGGCGCTTGTTGCCGCGCGCCTCGGCTAACCCCCTTTATTGAGAGCCACAAAAAAGGGGAGGCTTTTGCCTCCCCTTTTCATTTGGTGTGCGGCACATCCTTAATCGGCTTTGTGCACCTCATTCAGGCCGCGGCCAACATGGCTGCGCGAGCGGCTATAGAGGAAATACACCACCAGCCCGATCAGCGCCCAGCCAAGGAACATGAGTTCCGTATAGCCCGACAGCTGGAAGAACAGGAACACGCATCCCGCCGCCGCCAACGGACACACAAGCCAAACACAGGGCGTGCGGAACGGGCGATGCCGCGTGGGATCCGTCCGACGCAAGATCATGACACCAAGCGCCACTGTGAAAAATGCAAACAGCGTGCCTGAGTTGGAAATATCCGCCAGCTTACCCACGGGGAATAAGGCCGCGAAGATCGCCACAAAAATACCTGTGCACATTGTGACGATATGCGGCGTGCCATAGCGGGGGTGGAGGCGCGAAAACACATCCGGCAAAAGCCCGTCGCGCGCCATGACGAAGAAGATCCGGGTTTGCCCGAACATCATCATCAAAATGACGGACGGCAGCGCCAATCCAGCGGCCACAGCGACCAGATCGCCCGCCCAGCCATGGCCGATTTCACGCAGGACAAAGGCCAAAGCGTCATCCGATTGCGCAAGAGCACCGCCCGGCTGCGCACCGATGGTGCCAATTGCGCCTGCGGCGACCAGCAAATAGATGACGGTGCAGATGCCCAAGCTGCCGATGAGGCCGATTGGAATATTGCGCTGCGGGTTGATTGTTTCTTCCGCCGCAGTTGAGACCGCGTCAAAGCCAACATAAGCAAAGAAAATGGAGGCAGCGGCCGCCGACACGCCCACCGTCACCATGTTGTTGGTGATTGGATCAAGGACTTCATTGGCAAAAAAGCCATTGGGCATGAAGGGCGCAAAATTGTCACTGGTCACAGCCGGCAGTGCGAGCACCAGAAACAGCGCCAGTGCGGATACTTTAATCGCAACCAGAACCGCGTTGAAGCGCGCGCTTTCCTTCGTCCCGACGATCAGCAGCACCATACAGACAAGGCCGATCAACATGGCGGGCACATTGATCAGCCCCGCGGTTTCGCCCACGCCGACAGGATCAAACGGCCCCTTCACAAAGGTGTTGGGGATGTCTGTTTTGAAGACCTCCTCAACCAGACTGACCATATATCCAGACCAGCCAACCGACACGGCAGACGCGGCAATGGCATATTCCAGCACCAGCGCCCAACCCACGATCCAAGCGACGATTTCCCCAAAAGTCGAATAGCTATAGGTATAGGCCGACCCGGATACCGGCACCATGGCGGCCAGTTCAGAATAGCAAAGCGCGGCCAAACCGCAGACAATGGCGGCGATGATGAAGGAGATCATCATCGCAGGGCCAGCTTTATCTGCCGCCGCCGCTGTCAGAACGAAGATGCCGGTGCCAATAATGGCGCCAATCCCCAGCATGGTGAGCTGCAACGCGCCCAGCGTTCGCGTCAGCGATTTTTTCTCCGCCGTTGCCAGAATCGCATCAAGCGGTTTCACGCGTCCAAACAACATGAACTTCTCCCAAAGATATCTGCTTTGGGTCGGCAACCTAAGCGTTAATGCAGATCACGCAACAAGATATCAGCGCGGCAGCATTGCACCCATCTGTTTTCCCCCGAAAATATGGATGTGGAGGTGGGGACCCTCCTGATGGCCATGGCCGCCAATATTGGCGAGCAACCGATATCCGGGGGCAGGAAGGCCCAATTCGCGTGATACATGGCCGACCGCGCGGATGAAGCCCGCAATTTCGGCCTCGCTTGCCTTGGCCGAAAAATCATCCCAGCTGACATAAGCGCCCTTGGGAATGACGAGCACATGGACGGGCGCCTGCGGATTAATGTCGTGAAAGGCAAGCGCCCAATCATCTTCATACACCGTGCGGTTGGGAATTTCCCCCCGCAGGATTTTTGCGAAAATATTCTGATCATCATAAGGGGCAAGCGCATCAATGGGCATGGTCACTCCGTCCGTGCAGCTTTTTCAACAAGGCCCGACACACCGTCGCGCGCCTCCAACTCCGCCAGCACATCCGCGATCGACACATCGCAATCCGCGAGCAGCATGAGCAGGTGAAAGACAAGATCGGCCGCTTCTTTGGTGAGCGCCGTCTTATCTTCGGTGAGGGCGGCAATCACCGTTTCTGTTGCCTCTTCCCCCAATTTTTGGGCGATCTTGCCGCGACCGCGCGCCGCAAGCTTGGCAACATAGGATGTGGTTGGATCAGCCACACGGCGGGCGTGGATAATGGCTTCCAGACGGGTGAGAGTGTCAGACATGACTGCCATGTGCGCGCAGGCGGTGCAGCGCGTCAAGCCACCGGGTGACGAACAGGAAGGCCAGCGGAGGCCAGCGCGCGATGCGCATCGCCAAGCGTCGCCTCGCCAAAATGAAAGATCGATGCCGCCAGCACGGCGCTGGCATGGCCTTTCGTGACGCCCTCCACCAGATGATCGAGCGTCCCAACCCCACCAGAGGCAATGACAGGCACGCGCACGGCATCGGCAATAGTGCGGATCAGATCGAGATCATAGCCATCGCGCGTGCCATCCCGATCCATTGAAGTGACCAATATCTCGCCCGCCCCCAAATCGGCCAGGTGCAGCGCATAAGCAATGGCATCAATGCCGGTTGCCTGGCGTCCGCCATGGGTGAAGACTTGCCAGTGATCGCCCGACCAACGGGCATCAACGCTGGCGACCACGCATTGGCTCCCAAAGCGGTCGGCAATATCGGCGACCAGCTCCGGCCGTGTGACCGCTGCACTGTTGACCGCGACCTTATCGGCCCCCGCCAGCAATAGCGCCCGGGCATCGTCCGCAGTGCGCACGCCGCCGCCCACGGTGAGGGGCATGAAGCACACTTCTGCTGTACGGGCGACCACATCGAGGATCGTGTCGCGGCCTTCATGGCTTGCCGTGATATCGAGGAAGCACAGCTCATCAGCGCCCGCTGCATCATATGCGCGTGCCGCCTCCACCGGATCCCCTGCATCGATCAAATCGACAAAATTTACACCCTTCACAACGCGGCCATTGGCGACATCGAGACAGGGAATGACGCGAATGCGCACCGTCATGCCGCCGCAACCTTCAGCGCATCGGCGAGATCAAGCCGCCCATCATAAAGCGCGCGACCCGTAATCACGCCCTCAATCCCATCCCCCACATGCGGGGTAAGGGCATGAATATCCCCAATGTCAGCAACCCCGCCGGAGGCGATCACGGGAATGTCGGTCGCGCGGGCCAGCGCAATGGTCACCTCCACATTACAGCCTTTTAACAGGCCGTCGCGCCCCACATCGGTAAAGAGAAGGGCGGCAACCCCGGCATCCTCAAAGCGACGAGCCAGATCAACAACGGGCATGTCAGAGGTTTCGGCCCAGCCATCGGTTGCGACAAAACCATCGCGCGCATCGACCGCCACGACAATCTGGCCGGGGCAGGCGCGCGCCGCGCCTTTCACAAATTCAGGGTCTTTGAGCGCTGCCGTGCCAATGACGATGCGGGCAATGCCCAGCGCCAGCCAATGATCAACCGACAAACGGTTGCGAATGCCCCCGCCCAGCTGCACCCGGCCGGGAAAGGCGCGCACCACCGATTCGACCGCCCCGGCATTGACCGCATGGCCCGCAAAGCTGCCATCCAGATCAACCACATGCAGATGATCCGCCCCGGCTTCGGCAAAGCGCTGCGCTTGTGCTGCGGGATCATCGCCATAGACCGTCGCCCGATCCATATCGCCCTGCGCCAGACGGACGACTTGGCCGCCCTTTAAGTCAATGGCTGGAAAGATGATCAGGCTCACTGGCACCACTCCAAAAAGCGTGAGAGAAGGGCGATGCCATAATGCTGGCTTTTTTCCGGGTGAAATTGCACGCCGGCCAAATTGTCCCGGCCAATCGCCGCCACCAAAGGCGCGCCGTGATGGGTGTGCGCCAGCACATGATCGCCCGAAAAGGCGAAGCTGTGCAGAAAATAGGCTTCACCCGGCAGGATCAACGGGTGGTCACCAACTGGCACCACATCGTTCCAGCCCATATGCGGCACTTTGATCGCGGGATCAGAAGGCGTGATCTGGCGAACGCTGCCCTTGATCCAGCCCAGCCCTGCATGGCGACCATGTTCTTCGCCCGCTTCGGCCATTAACTGCATGCCCACGCAAATGCCCAAAAAGGGGCGGGCCTTTTTGCCTGTTGCCTCATTCAGCGCCTCAATCATCCCGGGAATGGACGAGAGCGCCCCCATGCAATGGGCAAAGGCCCCAACACCGGGGAGAACAATCCGGTCTGCCGCAAGCACCCGAGCCGGATCAGCGGTGACGTCGACCGCTTCTGCCCCTGCCGCCCGCAGCGCATTCCTCACCGATTGGAGATTGCCCGCACCATAATCGATGAGGGCAAGGGTCACAGCCGCCCCTTGGTCGAGGGGATGGCATCTGCCTTTCGGCCATCAATTTCCATCGCCACGCGCAGCGCGCGCGCCAAAGCTTTGAAACAGCTTTCCACTATATGGTGGTTATTGGTGCCGAAGAGATTTTCAATGTGGAGCGTAATGCCCGCCGCCTGCGCAAAGCTGTGGAACCAATGTTCGATCAGCTCTGTATCCCATTCACCCAGACGCGGCGTGCCAAATTCTGCCTTGAAGACAAGCCAGGGCCGCCCCGAAATATCGAGCGCACAGCGCGTCAGCGTTTCATCCATCGGCGCATAGGCATGGCCATAGCGGGTGATGCCCTTTTTATCGCCCAGCGCCTTCAACACAGCTTCGCCGATGGCAATGCCCGTATCTTCGGTTGTGTGGTGCTGATCGACATGCAGGTCACCGACCGTCGTCACCTTCAAATCCATGAGCGAATGACGCGACAATTGCTCCAGCATATGATCGAGAAAGCCGATGCCGGTTGAGACCTCATAAAGGCCGGTTCCATCAAGATTGACCTCGACCTCGATCTTGGTCTCACTGGTGTTGCGCTGAATCGTGGCGGTTCGCATGGGCAAAGGCCTATAACGCGCTTCGCCGCGCGTGCAACTGCTTGACCCCGCATGCCCAAACGTCCAACGTTAGATCATTATGACCGACGACATGCCCGACAGCCTGATTCCCTATGATGATATCGTCCAAAAGGCGCTGCGCGCCGTGGTGGGCCGGGGGTTGAGTGGCATCCAATCCAATTTGGATTTGCCGGGCGGGCATCATTTCTACATCACCTTCAAAACACAGGCCCCGGGCGTTGCGATCCCCGATCATCTGCGGCAGCGATTCCCCAATGAGATGACTGTTGTCCTCCAAAATAAATTTTGGGATTTGGTCGTCGATGATCAGGGCTTTGAAGTCGGCCTGACCTTCAGCCAAGTGCCGACCAAGCTCAGCATTCCCTTTGCCGCGATCACCGCCTTTGTGGATCCAGCGGTTGAATTCGCCCTGCATTTTCAAGTGCCCGATGATGAAGAGGCCCCAGCGCATGGCGTCGCCGAAAATGATGGGCCGAGGGCCGCCCTGATTGAGGATGGATCCAACGTCGTCACCGTGGATTTCGGCCGCAAGAAATGAGCGAGACGCGGGTCGAAAGCGATAGCTTTGGGCCGATCTCCGTTCCTGCAGCGGCCTATTGGGGCGCACAAACCCAGCGCAGTCTCGAACAGTTCCCCGTTGGTA
>JBJTAW010000196.1:0-9857 GCA_046091025.1 Chakrabartia sp.
CGCACCAATGTTTCCGCCAATTCTGTCCGCAGATCAGCAGAAAGAGCATTCATCGCCTCTGGGCGATTGAGCGTTACAATCGCAATTGCATCTTCTTTTTCGGTCACAATCAGGGTCATTGGGCATTCCTTAAGTCCGTGATCTGTTAGCTTTACAGTCACGTCAAGGACAATGCCAATTTAAACCATTGCAGCTGCCGAATGCCGAACGGATTGCAGCAGGCGGGCCATTTGCGCCGCCGATGCATCAGACAGCCGAATGAAGATCCGGCGGCCATCCCCAGGATCGGCCACCCGTTCAAACAAGCCATTATCTGTCATCAGCTTGATCCAGCGTAACGCCGTTGTCGGCGGCACATGCGCCGCGATACACAGGCTCGACACGGCGACCTGCACCCGCTCCAGCCGGGCCGCCATAAGGTCGAGCAACATATCCCAAGCCGGATCGGCAAACAGGCTGCTGTCAAAAAACCGGTCGCGCAGGCGGCGCAAGCGGATCATGGCACGCACGTCATGCGCCGTCGGCAGGTCGGCAAGGCTTTCCGTTTCAGCAAAAAATTGGTGACGCATGTCGGCCACAGCGCCATTGGGCAGTTGCGCGGAGGCCGACATGGTTGCCAATGTTCGGGCAATGCGCCCCACCTCATCAGCCAGCCGCTGCAAACGCTCTGCATCTAAATCACGCGACACGTCATTCAGGATCCCCGGCCGAGCACTCAAGGCAAAAGCCGCCGCACTGGCCAAGTCAACTTCATCCGGATCAGATAACAATGCCTGACACCCATGCCAGACACTGGCTGGCATCTGATCCATGATGGCGAGAGGTGCCGACAAAATGACCGGGCAATGCACGGCCATTGCCTGTGCCATAAAGGGTTCTAGAAAATCCAGAGCACCGCACTCAGTCGACAGCGCAACCACCAATAAGTCGGGCGCACCGGCCAATCCGCCCAGACGAAGTGGCTCCCCAATATGATGGTGCGTTAGCCGAGCCGAAAGCTCGGCAAGTGGGCGATAAATCTGATCTGGCAACAGCGTGTCTGACGTGATCACGACAACTGCGGGCGCGCTTAAGTGGCTGCTCTGCAATGATCCGATTTCCATCGACAGTCCTCTTCAAGATCTGCACCCATTGTACAATGCCGACATATCGAGTCAAAGTCGCGTTGAAAATGGTCCGAAATCGACGCGTGTTGCGCCGCCCAGAAAACCATCCGTCCCGAATGAAAAACCTAACGCCCTTGCGTCAGCGCGCGGGCCCGAATTTCATCATTTTGGTGAATGAATGTCCCCGCCTCACCCGCGCCTGCCAACTGGGCCAGCGCCGCGGCAACACAGGTGGCCGGGATGGAACGATAATGAGACAGAACTGCCGGGGTCAGCACATCTGTCAGCGGGCTGATGGCCATGGCAATCCGCTCTCCAATGCGAAGCGGGCCAGACCGACCCCCGCGCAACAGCCCTGGGCGCAGAATATCAATCCTCTCAAAGCCCACATTGGCAATGCTTGTTTCAACCTTGCCCTTGGTGCCCAGATAGAAGTTGCGCGATGCGGCATGTGCCCCAACCGAAGAGACGAGCTGAAACTGCCGCGCACCCGCGGCGCGCGCAGCCCGGGCAAAGGACAGGACAGCGTCATGATCCACTGCGTAAAAGGCATCCTGTGACCCAGAGTCCCGCAAAGTCGTGCCGATGGTGGAGATCGCTACATCGACATTGCGCCCTTCAATCATCGTCGGCCATTGCGCGACGGGACCGACAAGCTCCTCAACCTTCGCCTTACTCTGTCCGGAGGGGCGGCGACCGATCGTCACAACCTGGGAGACATTGGCTTGACTTGCGAGCTGATCGACAAGCGCCTGACCAACCAATCCCGTTGAGCCTGATAGAATGATCCGCACAAAAAAGCCCCCTACCCCGTCAGCGATCTAGCGCTAGCATCTCGCGGGCATTTGGCAATGGCTGTTAATCAGGGACCTGTGCGATGCGGGCCAAAGGCCTAGAATCCGTCAGGTAAATCGACCGGGCCGACAATCTCCCGATGGCGCGAAATGGCATAACGGTCTCTCATCCCCGCAATGAACTCGGACATATGCTGGTCAAGCGCCGGTTGGCCTTCTGGCGCCGTCTGCCGCCAGTCATCGGGCAGCAGGCTTTGATCTGCATGATAGGCTGCGAAAAGATTGGCGACAATTGCGTGGCAGCTTTTGGCAATCTCGAGCTGGCGCGGGTGGTGGTAAAGATTGGCATACATGAACCGCTTCAGCTCTGCCTCCCCTTCACGGATCGCGGGGGAGAAACCTACGATATTGGCAGAGGCCAATCGCACATCTTCTTCTGTTTTAATGCCCGATGCGGCAATCCGATTGCGGGTTTCGGCAATGACATCATTTACCATGAGGCCAATTTGAGTGCGCACCAGCTCTGCCGCCAAAAGCCTTTGGTCAATATTGCCCAGCCGATCGCGCACAGAGGGCCAGACATCCCGAACCAGTGGCGCTGCGACAATCTGATCAAAATCGAGCAGCCCGGCCCGCAGGCCATCATCAATATCATGATTGTCATAGGCAATATCATCGGCAATTGCCGCGACCTGAGCCTCCAGTGAAGAGCGCCGGTGAAGATCAAGCGGAAAGCCAGCATCCACATCCTGCATGGCCCAGCCAGGTCGCAGCACCGGGCCATTATGCTTTGCCAGACCCTCCAGCGTTTCCCAGCATAAATTAAGGCCCGGCCAATTGGGATAGGCGCGCTCCAGTCGGGTCAAAAGGCGCAGACTATGGCCAGTATGGTCAAAGCCGCCGGACTTTTGCATCGCCTGTTCAAGCGCACCTTCCCCGGCATGGCCAAAGGGCGGGTGGCCAATATCATGGGCGAGACACAAGGCCTCAGTCAGATCTTCATCCAACCCCAACGCGCGGGCAATGGTGCGGCCAATCTGCGCCACTTCTATGCTGTGGGTGAGCCGAACCCGGAAATGATCCCCATCGGGGGCAACAAAAACCTGCGTCTTGTGGCGCAATCGGCGAAAAGAGATGGAATGGACAATGCGATCCCGGTCGCGCTGAAAATTGCTTCTGGGGCCGCGCACTTGAGCGTCGGGTTCGCTATGCTGCCGCCCACGACTATGGTCTGCGCGGCAGGCATAGCTGGCATGCTGCGTCATTTCCCGGACAGCCGTTCAATTTCCTGACCCGCTTCCGAAGAGAAAATCGTCGCCTGAACACCTTCACGGGCCAGATCATTCACAAGATCACGCGCGGCGGACGAGGATCGAACAGGGCCGACCAGAAGCCGGTTGGTCTGACGAAAGCTCACATACCAGGCACGCTGCCCATCCAACGCTTTGGGCGCATCATCGCGGATCTGACGCCAGGTCCGGGGCAGAGCATCTGTATTACGTCCAGTTGCAATCTGCACCCAGATCCGCGCTGGGTTCCGCCGCGCCTTGGCCGCTTCTTCGGCGATCCGACGATCTTCAGCAGCCTTTTCTAAACGCGCTTTTTCTTCTGCCGCCGCCTTGCGTTGAGCCGCAATCCGCATGACACGCAGCTTTTCGGCGTCTGGCAGCGCGACGGGCGTGCTTTCCGCTTCCAGCTCAAGCGTGCGGACCAGATCCGCCAGCGTCCGGGCCACAGGGGGTGGCGCGGGTGCGGGTGCCGGCGCCTCTGCCACAGCAACGTCGCGCTGCGCCACAGGCGCTGGCGAGCTGGGCTCTTGTGGGGCTGGTGTCGGGGCTGCAACAGGTGGCAGCACGTTCAAAGAAGGCGCACGCGCAGGCGGGCCCATGACAGCAGTCATGCTCTGCTTAGGTCGGGCAGCAGGAACTTCGAAAAGCGGGCCAGGCCGTGACACAGATGGCGCAGGTGTAGACGATGGAGCACCCTTCAAAGGCTCCTGAGCAGCGGCAATGACAACGGCCTGATCGCTCGTGTTGGGCGAGGCTGGCTTTTGTGCTGCGGTGTCAGATTGCTTGGCAATTTCCAAAGGCTGTGCGGGCGCTGATGCATTCAGCGCGACCCTATCATTGGCCCTGGCCTCTCTCCCCTGCCGTCGGCTCTGACGCGGCTATGGCGCGGCTGTGGCAACCGCCTTGCGCTCTGGCTCCACAGCCGTCAGGCTGGCGACGACCGATCGGTCAACGGGCCGAAACTCATCTTCCAGCGATACAATCTGGCTGCCTTGTCCAGATGCTGACAAAGATCCAAAATGCACCGCCGCCGCCTTGGCTTCAACGGTCAGGCCCGGTAGGCGCTGCATAAAGCCAATGAGGGACTTTGCCACATCGGCAGGTGCCACCATGCGCACAATTTTTTCGGCGCCAGCAGGATCGCCATTCATTGCCAAAATGAAAGCGCGGGCGCGCCACGCGCCTTGATCATTTTGCTTGATCAACGGCTCAAGCCGGTCAAGTGCTGAGTCTCGCTCTCCCGCGACGCCTAAGGACAAAGCGAGCCTGCGGGTCACCTCGTCCGACGGTCGTGTTTTGAGCGCCGCCAGATAATCGCGCTGCGCCTTTTTGGGGTCCCCCGCCAGATCATAAGCAAGCCCACGATCGGCTAGAAGATCCGCTTCTGGCGCGCCCAAACTGATCGCTTCGTCAAAAGCGCGAAGGGCCTCCCCAGACTTTTCCATCTGGGTCAGTGCACTGCCAAGGCCCATTTTCGCCTGATAATTGCTGGGCGATAATTCCTCCGCGCGGGCATAAAACCCAAAAGCAGCGTTCGGATCCCCAACAGCCAGCGCGCCGCCACCCGCCAGCAACAAGGCATCCACGTTAAAAGGATCGCGCGCGAGGGCCTTTAGATTTTCAGACAATTGCGCCGCCGGATCCAGCGGCTTGGCTGCATCCCCAACCACCAGCGCCTGCGCGCCAAGCGACGTCGACGCGCCGAGCAAAAGCGACAGGGCACAAAGACGCGTAAAGATTACCGGCCTGTTCATGCCAGCCTCTTTAGACGAGCAAGAAGAGGGCACAAGGGATTGCGCGCTTCACCGCGCCGGACCGTTTCTCGGCACGGTTAAGGCGCAGAAGGACAAAAGACCCGCCGAATTATTGATTATTCTGGCGGTTCAAAAAACGCGGAATATCTGATGACTCGGGCTTTGCGTCCTCATCAGAGCGGGTTGCCCCACGTGCAATGCTGGACATCCGCTCAAACAAAGTTGCGCCAAGCGGTGCAATACGCGGTGGATTGGGCACGTCGGCGGCCTTCTCCGGCGCTGCATCTGCGCCAGCCAGCCAGGAGGGTTGCGCCCGATCATCGACAACATCTTCTGCGGTCAGCTGCAAGGCATCCGGCTCGGACGTGCCGACGGGATCGACATTGTCATCCAACAACATCTCTTCGCTTTCGACATCAGGTGCCGTGAGGACGAGTTCATCCGCGTCATTATCAGCCGCTTCAGGCGCATCGGCCTGCGCGACTGTCAATTCCAACGGTGCGTCTGCAGCAGTGTCGGCAGAGGACGGGCTGGCCGAGACTGGGGGCAAGTTAACCGCGGGCTCTAACACGGGGACCACGGCGGGTGCTGGCTCTTCTACCTTGCGCCCGTTGGACAGGTTAAAAACCTGAGCCGGGCGCGCGTCGGAAACGGCACCTGCCTCAATACCGGTCGCGACAACCGACACGCGGATCTTACCATTGAGATTGTCATTAAAGGCCGAGCCCCAGATGATGTTCGCATCGGGATCAACCAATTCCTTAATGTGCGACGCCGCTTCGTCCACTTCCATCAGGCGCATATCGTCGCCGCCCGTGATGGATACGATGACGGCCTTAGCGCCCTTCATCGACACGCCGTCGAGCAGCGGGTTGGCAATGGCCTTTTCAGCAGCCTCAATGGCGCGGTTATCGCCTTCGGCTTCGCCTGTGCCCATCATGGCCTTGCCCATTTCGCTCATCACTGTGCGAACGTCGGCAAAGTCGAGATTGATGAGGCCGGGCATGACCATCAAATCGGTAATGCCGCGCACGCCCTGCTGAAGCACTTCGTCCGCCATGGCGAAAGCTTCTTTGAACGTGGTCGAAGGGTTGGCGATCAGGAAGAGATTTTGGTTGGGAATAACGATCAGGGTGTCGACATGCTTTTGCAGTTCGGCAATGCCGGCTTCGGCCGACTTCATCCGGCGCGACCCTTCAAAGCTGAACGGCTTGGTCACAACGCCGACGGTCAGGATACCACGATCACGCGCTGCCTTTGCGATGATTGGCGCTGCCCCGGTCCCAGTGCCGCCGCCCATACCGGCTGCGATACAGCACATGTGTGAGCCTTCGAGCGCGCGCTCAATCTGTTCAAACGCTTCTTCGGCGGCAGCCCGACCAATTTCTGGCCGCGACCCAGCGCCAAGGCCTTGCGTGATCTTCAGGCCAAGCTGGATACGCCGTTCGGCGGCACTGCTGTTGAGCGCCTGCGCGTCGGTATTAGCGACGATGAAGTCAACGCCCTGAACCTGATTGGCAATCATATTGGCAACGGCGTTGCCGCCAGCCCCACCACAGCCAATGACGCTGATCCTGGGCTTCAGTTCTTCTACTTCTGGCGCGATGAATTCGATCGACATTTCCGTATCCCCTGACCTCTTCCGACAAGCGCGGCTGCCCTCGTCAGATCCTAGTGCACCAAACCCACCAAACCTTCACCTGATCCGGGAACGTTTCGTCGTGTTTAACGAATCGTTCACCCCAATATCATGTGCATGACCGCAGGTTTAACCTCAAAAGCTAGTTTTGAACGCTGTGATGAGTTTTTCAAGCAACCCATTCTTAATTGGTGCATAAACCTGTTGATCAAGTGTCTTAATGCCCCGCACATCAATTGGGTCCGACGCCGCATAATGGATCAGCCCCGCCAGAGTCGCAAAGCCGGGACCGCTATGGGCATCTGGCAAACCGATGAGTCCCTTCGGCCGCCCAACGCGAACGGCGCGGCCCAGCACGCTCTGGACATAGTCGGCCATACCTTTCAGTTCAGCTCCACCACCCGTCAGAACCACTTGGCGGCCCACGGGGCCTGTAAAGCCCAATTCCTTGAGCGCATTGCCAATCTCGCCCACAAGATGCTCCAGCCGCTGGCGAATAACGGCGATTAGCTGCGCACGGGTGATCCGGTGGCTATCACCTTCATCGTCGGACGACATGGGTGCCACCTCAATCATTTCATGATTGTCGCGCGGGCTGGCCGTTGCCGATCCGTAAAAGCATTTCATCCGTTCGGCCTGATTGCGGCGTGCGCCAAAGGCAGACGCAATATCATCCGTAATATCCGCCGCGCCAAAGGGAATAGAGGTCAAAGCGACCAGCATCCCGCCCGCAAAGAGCGAGACATTGGTAACGCCGCCGCCAATTTCGACCAGAGCGACGCCCAGTTCGCGTTCTTCCTCCGACAAAACGGCCATGCCAGTTGCGACCGGAGAAGCGATGATCGCCTCTACCCCCAAATGCGCGCTGCGCACGCACAAATCGATATTGCGGATCGGTGATTGGTCGGCACAGACAACGTGAATATCCACGCCCAGCTTATCGGCATGCAGGCCAAGCGGTCGTTTCACGCCCTGTAATCCATCGAGCGTATAAAGCGTTGGCTGGGCATGCAGGATCATGCGCCCATCGGGGTCCAGAGAATTGCGGCCCGCCGCCAGCAGGGCGTCAATATCAACCTGCGATATCTGCTGGCCGCCGAATTCCACCTCAACGGAGGCGATGTTGCTAACCAACCCCCCGGCAGAAAAGCCAACCCAGACATTATCGATGCTCAGGCCCGCAATGCGTTCCGCCTGTTCCACGGCTTCGCGAATGGCCTTTTCCGTTGCATCCATATCCGCGATATAGCCGCGGCGCACACCCTTGCTTTCGCGCTGGCCCGTGCCCAGCACCTGAATATCCCCGCCTTCGCCGACTTCAGCGATCAGCGCAGAGACCTTCCACGACCCAATATCGAGCGCCGTGATCAATCCTGATGATTTGGCAACGGCCATGGATGTTCCCTTTTTACTCTTCCACATCTGCGGTATCTGCGGTTGTGTTTGTCGTTTCAGCGTTAACAGCGCCTGCCTGAACGGCGGCGGCCAAGACAGACTGCGCCGTCGCGCCGCGTTTCAACCGAACGATGAATTTGGTTGGATCACGCATGTCAAAACGCAGAAAGTTCCGCCCCAAGAGCCGCTCTGTCCCGTCAATCTGGGCAAAGCGTTTGAGCGCATTTGCTGCAAAACCCTCTCCTTCGGGCAAGGACAGCGTTTCCCCTGTTTTAAAGCGAATATCCCAACGGCGATTGCCGACCCAAGATGCGCCCGCAAAGCTGCGTTTGAGTGCGGGGACCGATTCCAGCAATGTGTACAACCGCTCCACCTGTTGATTGGCATTGGGACCAATCACAATCGGCAGATCAGGAATGGCGCGGGGATCAACCATCTCAAGGATGACACCCATGCCGTCAATCAGAACAAGCTGCTGATTATTCTGCCAAATGGCACGCGGCTTTCGCTCCACAATATCGACGACCAATGTGTCCGGCCAACGTCTGGAAATGCGGGCATCCTCAATCCAGCCATATTGCAAAAGCTGGCCGCGCACCTTCTCAATATCGACCAAGGGCATCGCAATGGATTTCTGATCAAGGGCGACGGCATAGACGGTCAAATTGTCCATGCGGTCGAGGCCCTTCACCTCCACCCGCTTTACATGAAAGCCAGCCCGGCCCGTTACTTGGCCAATTTCGGTGCCGACAAATTGCGGAATGCCCGCATAGACGGCGATGGCGAGCAAAGTTGAGACAATCGCCGTGCCCGTCAGAAGGGTGAGCACACGCTCAATAGTTTCCGCCTTGAGCGGGACATAAGACCAAAAAATCTCATTCCAGCGTTCCCACCGCGATTTCACCTTGCGCGGCGCAGGGCGCGCAATAGGCCGTCGCTCAGAAGATCGAGACAGTTTCGGGCCCGCCATCAGCCGAGCGCCTCTTTCACCAGAATATCGACCAGTTGCTCGTAAGAAATGCCACAATGGCGGGCCTGTTCCGGCACGAGGCTTAAGGGAGTCATGCCGGGCTGTGTGTTGACTTCCAGCAGGAAGACACCGTCCACCCCCTGTTCATCATCCCAGCGAAAATCAGATCGAGAGGCCCCTTTGCAGCCAAGCACCCGGTGCGCCTGCAAGGCCCAGCCCATCATGGCCTCCGCCACATCATCCGGAACGCGCGCCGGGCAGATATGCTCTGTCTGGCCCTCGGTATATTTGGCATCAAAATCATAAAAGCCGGATTTGGGCTGAAGCTCTGTCACGCACAAGGCGCGATCCCCCAGCACGGCGACCGTCAATTCCCGCCCCCGGATAAAGGGTTCGGCCAAAAGATGGTCACATTGCCGCCAATGTCCATCCACATCGCGACTGATGGGATTGCCATAGTTGGAGCTGTCAGTGACGATGGCGACGCCGACGGACGAGCCTTCATTGACAGGCTTCAGCACATAAGGGCGCGGCAGCGGATCAGCATGATACAGCGCTTCGCTTTCCACAACCATGCCGCCGGGCATCGGAATTCCATGCGGCACAAGCGCCGATTTGGTCAATTGCTTGTCAATCGCGATCACCGAAGTGGCAAGGCCTGAATGGGTGTATTTCAGGCCCATCAAATCCATCATGCCCTGAACCGTGCCATCTTCGCCCGGCGTGCCGTGCAGCGCGTTGAACACAACATCTGGCTTCACCTCTGCCAGACGGGCGGCAATATCGCGCCCCATATCCAGCCGGGTCACGCGATAGCCCACACGCTCCAGCGCGTCGGCCACGCCATTGCCGGTAATCAGCGACACTGGCCGTTCCGATGACCATCCGCCCATCAGGACAGCTACATGGA
>JBJTAW010000197.1:0-4869 GCA_046091025.1 Chakrabartia sp.
CCTTCCACCCCCGTGCGAAACAAATGGGCGACCGTGACAGAGCGCGCGCGCGCCAAGGGGGCCAGCGCGAACAACAGGGCCACAAGCACGCCATAAAGCGCGGCCAGAGCCAAGGGTATGGGATAGGCCTGAAGCTGGGGCGGCACGGGCAGGGCATCCCCCGCAAGTGCCACCACGGCAAAGGGAACGAGCGCACCGACCGCCAGACCTGCGGCAATGGCAACCAGCGCCACAATCAGGATTTGCGCCAGATAGAGCTGAAAAATGGTGCGGCTGTCCGCCCCCAGCACCTTGAAAATGGCAATGCTGCTCCGCTTGCCTTCCAACCAAGAGGTAACCCCATTGCCCACGCCAATTCCGGCAATGGCAAGCGCGGTCAGCCCGACAAGGCTCAAAAACTGACCAAGCCGTTCGACAAAACGACGCGTGCCCGGCGCGCCATTGCTGCGGTCGCGCACTTCCCAGCCTGCGTCCCGAAAGCGACTGGTGATTGATTTTGCGGCAGCCTCGGGCGATGCGCCGGGTGGCAATTTGACCCGATAGCTTGCGGAAAACAAACTGCCCGGTTGCACCAATTTGGTCGCCGCCAGCCCCTGTTGATCCACCAATAGGGCCGGGCCAAAGGTAAAGCCGCTGCCAGCCCGATCAGGCTCTTCGGCAATGATACCCATCACCCGAAACTGCGCTTCACCGACGCGAACAGTGCTACCCACGCGCAGGCCCAGCTTATCGGCAAGGCCAGGTGCAATAGCGGCATCCAGACCCGAAGGGCGGGGCGCCAACGCCCCTTGTTCAAGCCGCAAGGCGCCATAAAGCGGATAGGCCTGATCCACGCCTTTCAGCTCAGCCAGAACGGCGCGGCTGTTATCGGGAAGGGCGGCCATGGCGCGCATGCGCACCACTTCAGACACGCGGCCTAGCTGGTCAATCGACTGCCGTTCTTCCGGAGCCACGGTGCGTTGCGCCAGTTCAAACTGAACATCGCCGCCCAAGAGCAACTGCCCACGATCTGCCAATCCGCCGATAATGGCACATGATAAGCTGCCAATGCCCGACAGCGCCGACACCCCCAGACACAGGCAGATGTCAAGCTGGCGCAAGCCCGCGCGCGACCCGCGCAAATCCCGAAGGGAAAGGCGCCAAAACCGGCTCACTTGGTTTTGGCGATCCAGGCCTTGACCTGCTCCTCAAGCATATCGAGCGGAACCGCCCCGTCTTTCAGAACGACATCTTGAAAGGCACGATACTCAAATTTCGGCCCCAAGTCTTTCTGGGCCTGATCGCGCAATTCGCTGATCTTCAGGCGGCCGACCATATAGGCCGTCGCTTGACCCGGATAAACGACATAGCGTTCAATGGCTTTGACGATGCCGCCGGGTGCATCGGCCGTATTATCCTTCACATATTGGATCGCTTGTTCGCGCATCCATTTTTTGTGATGCAGGCCGCTATCGACTACCAGCCGAATGGCGCGGTGCAGCTCCAACTGAAGGCGGCCAAAATCCCGATAGGGGTCGGGGTAAAGCCCCATGTCCTTGGCCAGCTTTTCCAAATAGAGGCCCCACCCCTCGGTATAGGCGGTAAAGCCCCCAAAACGCCGGAAGGGCGGCACATTGGTCAGCTCAGTCTGGATGGTGCGCTGAAGGTGATGGCCCGGCAGACCTTCATGATAGAAAAGAGCATCCACCTCGACGAGCGGCATATCCGCCATATTATAGAGATTCGCATAATAGGTACCGGGGCGTGATCCATCCGGCAACGGGCCTTGGTAAAAGGCTTTGCCCGCCGATTTTTCACGGAATGGCTCCACCGGTTTCACAACCAACGGGGCCTTGGGCAAGATGCCGAAATATTGCGGCAAAAGGGCCGTGACCTGCTGCTTGGCCTTTTCGGTTTCCGACAAATAAAGCGCCCGCCCTTCTTCCGTATTGGGGGCGTAAAAACGCTTATCGGTGCGGATAAAGTCAAAAAACGCCTGAAGGCTGCCCTGAAACCCGGTCTTCGCCATGATCTCGCGCATTTCACCATGGATGCGCGCGACTTGGGCTAGGCCCAGCGTATGGATTTGATCGGCATTCAGATCGGTCGTGGTGTAGTTTTTGAGGAGTTGCGCATAATAGCCCGCGCCATCTTTGAACCGCCACACGCCATCATCGGTTCCCGCCATCGCCTGCTGGCGCTCCATTTCTGCGACCAGTTCGGCATAGGCAGGCTTTACAGATGTCAGCAGCGCGTCCGTCGCCTGTTGCAGCAGCGCCGCCTTGTCCGCATCGGTCAGACCCAGTTTTTCAATCTTCCTCTTAATGTCGGCATAAAGCGGCGCTTCGACATTGGTCTTGGTGAAGGGGAAGCCGGCAACAACATTTTTCGCGTCGTTAATGACATAGGGGTAAACCCATTTGGGCGGCATAATGCCCTTGTCCGCCCGCGCTTTCGACCGAACAATGGCCTGACGCAGGCCCGGGCCCATGCCCTGAAGGCGGCTGATATAGGCTTGCGCATCCGCGGTGGACGTGACGCGGTGGATATTGATCAGAAAGGCGGGCAGCTGGCTTTGCGCGCCATTCATCTGGTCAAACACATAGCTATAATCGCGATAACGATAGGAAACGGCGGACCGCGCCACCTTCTTTTCAAACAGGCGATAAGACAACAGACTATCGGGGCTCAGCTTGGTCGGGTCAAAGCGGCGGCGCATCTCGGCAAGGGCTGCTTGATCGGCCTTCAAATCTTCTGCTTCCGCTGCATCGCTGAAATCATCCTATTGGCCATAATCGGCATCGACAATGCCCCGGTAGGATTTGGCGAGCGGGGAGCGCGCAAGTTCTGCTGCGTCATAATCGTCAAAAAATTTGGCGAGGACTGTATCTTGCATATCGACCGTTGCAGGAATTTGCGCCGGAGCGGTCACCGGCGCGGGGGCGGCCAAAAGAGGCGCTGCGGTCGCGGTCGACAGCATAAGGGCAAGGATGGAATGGCGCATAAGTAAGCTCCTGTTTTCTGGCCTTTTTTGGGCCTGTTATCTGCTTGATTGACCTGTATCTGAGATGATCTGGCCGTCGCGCATATCAATCACGCGCGCACACCGGGCGGCCAAAGCGGCATCATGGGTGATGACGAACAGCGTGGCCCCGCTGTCTTTTTGCCGGGCAAAGAGCAAATCCATGATCTGCGTGCCGGTGGTGACATCCAAATTGCCCGTCGGCTCATCGGCAAAGAGCAGCATGGGTTGGGGCGCAAGGGCGCGCGCAATGGCGACGCGCTGCTGCTCTCCGCCGGAAAGTTGGACGGGATAATGGCCCGTGCGTGCGGCCAAGCCAACGCGCTCCAATTCTGCCCGGGCGCGCCCAAATGGGTCATCGATCCCGGCCAACTCCATTGGCACCGCCACATTTTCCAGCGCCGTCATCGTCGGCAGCAAGTGAAAGGCCTGCAAGATGATGCCAATCCGGCCCCGCCGGGCGCGGGCCAGCGCATCTTCATCGCTTTGCCCAAAATCAACGCCATCAATGATTATCTCACCACCACTTGCACGCTCTAGCCCCGCCAGAACCGCCATGAGGGAAGATTTGCCAGACCCAGACGGGCCGAGCAGGGCCACCGTTTCCCCTTTGGAGACGGTTAGGTCGACACCCTTTAGAATCGAAACTTTCGCCTCCCCTGATCCAAGGGAAAGGGTGACATTGCGGGCCTGCATGATGATATGGGACGAAGAGTCGATCGTTTGCGTCGGCACAAGGGAGCTTTCAGATGAAGCGGTTTTCACAATATGGGTTGGGTTTGGCTTTATTCCAAGCTCTGCTTTTGGTCATGGCGACACCGGCGCAGGCGCGGGAGGTTTTGATCCTCGCTTTTGGCGATAGTTTGAGCGCAGGCTATGGCCTGAAGCCGCAAGACTCCTTCCCAGCGCAGTTGCAAACGACCTTGCGTAAACAGGGCGTGGCGGCGCGGGTGCATAATGGGGGAGTGTCGGGCGATACGACCTCGGCGGGCCGCGGTCGACTGGGCTGGGTGCTGACTGGATTAAAGGCAAAACCTGATCTCGTCATATTGGAATTGGGCGCCAACGACATGCTGCGCGGGCAATCACCCGCATTGGCAAAGGCCAATTTGGACGCGATGATTGCCGATCTGAAGCGCCGCAAAATCCCCGTTTTGCTGGCCGGCATGACAGCCTCTTATAATTTGGATCGACGCTATCGGGCGGAATTTGATGGCATCTACCCGTTGCTCGCACGCAAACATGGCGTGCGCCTCTATCCCTTTTTCATGGATGGGGTGGCGGGCAACCGGGCTTTGCTCTTGCCGGATCAGATGCACCCCAATGCCAAAGGCGTGTCGGTGCTGGTGCAGCGGATTTTGCCCAGCGTGAAGGCGTCTCTCAAGCGCTATAGGCGTTAGGCCTTTTCCATCGTGCATTGCAGCGGGTGTTGATTCTGCCGGGCATAATCAATCACCTGATTCCCCTTGCTTTCGGCGACTTCATAGGTGAAGGTGCCGCAGACGCCGACACCCTTTTGGTGGACATGCAGCATCACGCGCGTCGCCTGTTCCAAATCCATTTTGAAAAAACGTTGCAGCGCATGGATGACGAATTCCATCGGCGTATAATCATCATTGAGCATGAGCACGCGATAGGGCTGTGGCTTTTTGGTCTTGTCACGCGTCTTGGTCGCGACGCTAAGGCCGGTTCCGGTTCCCGTGCCATCCTTGCCGGGCCTATCTGACAGTGTGATCCGCATGATGGTCTCAGGATATAGGATTTTGGAGACTAAGGGCACGCGGAGCGTGCAACGGCCGCATACAAAAAAGGGGTCGCACGGCATTTCGGACGACCCCTGTTTTAATCGTTGTTCTGGCAAGTAGGCC
>JBJTAW010000198.1:0-8514 GCA_046091025.1 Chakrabartia sp.
GCGTGGCTGCCCGCTTGCGTCACCTTCATCGCCAGCTCATGCAATTCCGGCGCGTTAAAGCGCACCACGCCCGCCAATGTCTGGCGATGGGTAAATCCTGAGTCCGCCACCATCAGCGGATCGGCATTTTTGGCCGACACCTCAATGTGATAGCCAAGGACATTGTTGTGCTTGATTTTCAGGCCCGAAATTCCGGTCTGGTCCCGATAGCGCGCCTCCAGCATTGCCATGGCGCGCCTGCCATCCCCACCGAGCGACCGCAACTCATCGAGCGCAGCATCATAGCCTTCGGCAATATATCCGCCATGGCTGGCCTCTATGGGGGGCATGGGCACCAGCGCGCGCGACAGGTGATCCACCAGCGCGCCATGCCCTTCCAACGCCGGGAGAATACGCTGCAGTAGCGGCGGAAGATCATCTATCCGCGCCAGCCCTTCGCGCAGCAAGCGCGCTTCATTCAGGCCATCGCGTACCATACCCAAGTCACGCGGTCCGCCGCGTCCGGCGGCCAGCCGCCCCAGCGCCCGACCCAAATCGGGAAGCGCGCGCAGGCTTGCTCGCAGCCGATCGCGCATCGTGCCATGGTCAACAAACCAACCGACCAAATCGAGCCGATCTTCAATGGCTCGCACATTCATCAGTGGGGCAGAAAGGTCAGCCGCCAAAACGCGCGCGCCCGCGCCCGTGACCGTCCGGTCAATTGCATCAAGCAGGCTTCCCGCCCGGCTTCCGCCAGTTGCGCGGACAAGCTCCAAACTGTCGCGCGTCGCTGCATCGATCAGCATATGGTCGCTGGCCTGCAATCTTACCGGAGGAGACAAGAAGGGCAGACTGCCTTTCCCCACATGATCCAGATAGGACAGCAAGCCTGCGGCGGCGGCTAATTCTGCCTTTGAAAAATCACCAAAGCCATCCAGCGTGGCAACCCCAAACAGGGCCTTCAGCCGCGCCACGCCATCGGCAGGCAGAAACTCTCCCCGGCGGCGCTCTGTACCCTCTATCTCTGCCCCTTCGGGCACAACAATTTCGGACGGCCCCAATCGCGCCAATTCCGCCGCCAGACCTTCGGGCGTTGTTTCGGAGATTTCAAACAGGCCCGTTGAAATATCTGCAGCGGCAACACCCATAGCCGACCCTTGCGGCGCCACCGCGACCAGCCAATTTGCACTGCGCGCCTCCAGCAGCGCCTCCTCAGTCAGAGTGCCCGCCGTCACCACGCGCACAATGGCGCGGGCGACCAGAGATTTGGATCCGCGCGCCTTGGCCTCAGCCGGGGTTTCAATCTGTTCGGCAATCGCCACGCGAAAGCCCGCGCGAATAAGTCGTGCCAGATACGCATCGGCCGCATGCACCGGAACGCCGCACATGGGGACAGGCTGGCCCTGATGCTCTCCGCGTGCGGTCAGCGAAATGTCGAGCGCCTGTGCCGCAACCCGTGCATCCTCAAAAAACAGCTCAAAAAAATCGCCCATGCGGTAAAAGAGCAGGCAGTCTCCTGCCTCCTCTTTGAGCGCAAGATATTGCGCCATCATGGGTGTGACGCCCCCTGCGCCGGCCTGTGTCATAGAAGGCCCGGATAGCGGTGTTTTGCCCTTGGGTGCAATCCCTGCTTCCCGTTACCCAAAGAAGTGCCTAAGGCATGGTTAGGGACTTAAGTAACGGGGAAAAAGAGACAATGAGCGACTCGAAGCTGCAATTTTCAGATCGTGAAGCGCTATTTTATCATTCGGCGGGACGCCCCGGTAAGATTGAGATTGTCGCCTCTAAGCCCATGGCAACGCAGCGCGACCTAAGTTTGGCCTATTCTCCCGGCGTGGCCGTACCGGTCAAGGCAATCGCTGAAGATCCCTCAACCGCCTATGATTATACCGCCAAGGGAAATCTCGTCGCCGTCATTTCCAATGGCACGGCGATTTTGGGCCTGGGCAATTTGGGCGCGCTTGCCTCTAAGCCTGTGATGGAAGGTAAGGCGGTGCTCTTCAAGCGCTTCGCCGATGTCGATTCGATCGATATTGAGCTGGACACTGAAGACCCCGAAGCCTTCATCAATGCCGTGGCCCTCATGGAACCAAGCTTTGGCGGCATTAATCTAGAAGATATTGCCGCCCCTGAATGCTTCATCATCGAACAAGCGCTCAAAGAGCGGATGAACATTCCCGTCATGCATGATGACCAGCATGGCACCGCGATTATTGCCGCAGCCGGCCTGATCAATGCCCTCTATCTCACGGGCAAGGAGATGAAGGATACCCGCATCGTTGTGAACGGTGCTGGCGCGGCTGCCATTGCCTGCACCGAACTCATCAAGGCGGTCGGCGTGCCGCACGACAATATCCTGATGTGCGATTCCAAGGGCGTGATCTATCAAGGCCGCACCGAGGGGATGAACCAGTGGAAGTCCGCCCATGCGGTCAAGACGGATCGTCGATCCTTGGCCGATGCCCTTGATGGCGCAGATGTGTTTCTGGGCCTGTCGGTCAAAGGCGCCGTCACACCCGACATGGTCCGGTCGATGGCGGATCGCCCGATTATCTTCGCCATGGCCAATCCAGACCCGGAAATCACCCCGCCAGAAGCAAAGGCCGTCCGTCCCGACGTGATCGTCGCCACGGGTCGTTCCGATTATCCAAATCAGGTCAATAACGTGCTTGGTTTCCCCTTCATCTTCCGGGGTGCGCTCGATGTTCGGGCAACGGCCATTAACGACGCGATGAAGATTGCCGCTGCCCGCGCGCTGGCAGAATTGGCGCGGCAACAGGTCCCTGAAGAAGTGGCAGCAGCCTATGGCGGCAAGACGCCGCGCTTTGGCGAAGACTATATCATCCCCGCGCCCTTTGACCCGCGCCTGATGGAAATTGTGCCCGCCGCCGTTGCGCAAGCTGCGATGGATTCGGGCGTTGCAACGCGGCCGATCCTCGACATGGCAAGCTACCGCACTTCATTGCGTGCGCGCATGAACCCGACCACGGGTGTCCTGACCATGGCTTATGAAAATGCCCGCGCACATCCCAAGCGCGTTGTCTTTGCAGAAGCCGAGGAAGAAGTTGTCCTGCGCGCCGCCATTGCCTTTCGCGACGGCGGCTGTGGCACCCCGATTCTGGTCGGCCGCGACAGCGTGCGCGACCAATTGGCCGCCCTTGGTGTCGAAGATCCAGAAAGCTTTGAGCTGCATAACAGCCGCAACTCCCCGCTCGTCCCGCAAATGGTCGATATGCTTTATGAGCGGCTGCAACGCCGGGGCTATCTGCGCCGCGATTGTGAGCGGATCGTCAATCAGGATCGCAACGTCTTTTCATCCCTGTTGCTGAAAATGGGCGAGGCCGATGCCGTCATCACCGGTGTCACGCGCGGCTTTGGCCAGACGCTGAGCGAAGTGCGCCGCGTCATTGACCCTGCACCGGGCATGACGCCTTTTGGCATGCACATTGTGGTTGGGCAGCATCATACGGTGTTCCTCGCGGATACCACGGTGAATGAACGGCCGTCTGCTGAGGAAATGGCCGATATTGCCGAAGCGAGCGCCGCGGTCGCCCGGCGCATGGGGCAAGAGCCGCGTGTTGCCTTCCTCTCTTATTCCAATTTTGGCAATCCGCGGGGAACCTGGATCGACCCGATTCGGGACGCTGTTGCCATTCTCGATGCCCGGGGTGTCAGCTTTGAGTATGAAGGCGATATGTCGCCCGACGTTGCGCTTAACCCGCGTATGGCCGCGGCCTATCCGTTCAGTCGCCTGTCAGGACCTGCCAATGTGCTGGTGATGCCCGGCCTACAGGCCGCTAATATCTCGGCCAAGCTGCTGCGTGAGCTTGGGGGTGATTCGATGATCGGCCCGATCCTGATCGGAATGGAAAAGCCGGTGCAGGTCGCCCCAATGGTGGCCACTGCGTCAGAATTGGTCACGCTCGCCGTACTGGCCGCCAGCGGCATCGCGCGATAAGGATTTGGCCATCCCGAACATGGTTCGGGGTGGCCCCACCCTTAAATTTGCCAGGCCTTAATTAGGGTTATCAGCAGTCCCGCCTGATTCGCCAACCGAGCCGACTTGGCCGATATTGCCGAACAATTCTTGGAAGAAGCTGCGTTCACGGCCCAGCGTCTGGGTTTTCTTGCCCGTTGGATCAATTTTGGCAATCTGCTCTGTCCCGCGGCGGTCGACCGAGGTCACGTTGCCCGCGTCGTCAAAGCGAATGCGCATCGCCGTCTGCTCAGAGGCTTTCGGTTTGTTGAACGCATATTGGCGCGTATTGCGCGAGAAATAATAATAATCCTGCGTGCCAAACTGGCTGACCCAGGTGGGGCGGCCCAGCGTCTTTTCCACCGAATCGCGATTATCCACGCCCGGCTGAATCGCATCAGCCAGCGTTGGGTCCGTAATATAGCCCTGATGGCCGCCAATTCGCGTGCACCCCGATGCAGATAGGGCGAAGGCGACAAGCGCGAGGGCGGGGACAAATTTGCGGTTCATGCACGACGACCTTTCCAAGACGCGACCTGACCCCTTGCTGAATGGGCCGTAACCCCCAATATGCCGGGAGCCGAAGAACAACAACCCAATAGGAAGATAAGCATGGCGCTGAAACTGCTGAAATCGCTTTTTGCCCGCAATACAGGGCGGGATGCGCTCGCGCCGCTCTATCGCGCTGTCGTCGCCGAGGCGCGCCAACCCCATTGGTATCGAGACGGCAAAGTCGCCGACACGATGGATGGCCGCTTTGAAACGGTCACCGCATTGACCGCGCTTGCCATCGTTCGACTGGATGCAGCGGGCGCAGATGGGCGCGTCCCCGCCGTCATGCTGACCGAGATTTTCGTTGACGATATGGATGGCCAGCTTCGGCAAGAAGGCGTGGGCGATATTGTGGTGGGCAAACATATTGGCCGGATGATGGCCGCCCTTGGCGGGCGCATGGAAGCGTATCGCACGGGTCTGGAAGGACCAGGTCTGGACGAGGCGCTGGTACGCAACCTCTATCGCACGGAACATCCCGGGGACGCCGCTCTTGCCCATGGCGCGGCCAGCCTGCGCGCCTATTGGCAGCGCCTCGTGGCAACCCCGCTTGACGCCTTGCTGGTAGGAGAGATTCGGTGACACCTGAATTTTCCCGTTCCTATCGCCTTGATGCGCTTGGCGGACTGAAAACCCTAGAGATTGAAGCCACGGCCGAAGAGCGGACCGCCCTTGCCCGGCGGTTCGGGCTTCAGGATGTGGCAGAATTAAAGGCACAGGTGACTGTGACGCCTGTGGCCGCCGGAATTGATGTGGCCGGGCATATGACTGGCCGGGCCACGCAAATCTGTGTCGTGACAGGAGAGCCCGTCCCCGCCTGTGTGTCGCAGGATTTTGCCGTCCGCTTCGTCGCGCCAGAGGCCGCACCTGAGGCTGAGGAAATTGAACTCAACGCCGAAGAGTGTGACATTATGGAGCATGACGGCCAGGCCATCGACATTGGCGAGGCTGTCGCCCAAACGCTTGGCCTTGCACTTGACCCCTATCCCCGCAGCGCAAATGCCGAAGCGCGCCTGCGGGAAGCCGGCGTTTTAGCGGAAGGGGAGGCTGGCCCCTTTGGCGCACTGGCGGCACTCAAGGACAAGCTTCAGGGGAAATAGGCGAGGCCCTCCCCCAGCCCCCCCCGCGCGCGGGAGGGGGGTGAAACTTGAGCGCGCGAAGCACGCTTTAGTCGCAGCGGGGAGGGTAAGGCCCTAACGCGCCAGCAGGAACACGGCATGTTCCGCCAAAAGATTGGCGCCCCGCTCCCCAATTAGGCGATTCCCGCGCAAAAACCATTGGCCTTCAATCCGGATGCCGCGCTGTGCGATAAAGTCGCGGAAATCGTCGATCGTGACATGGTGGATATTGGGCGTGTCATACCAGCGCGCCGGCAATTGCTTGGTAACGGGCATCATCCCGCCGAACATCAGCGCAATGCGCGTGCGCCACTGCGCGAAATTGGGGAAGGACACAAAGGCGCGCGTACCAATGCGCAACAATTGCTCCACCACCAGATCGGGACGCATGGTCGTCTGCAATGTCTGTGACAAGACCGCATAGTCGAACGCCATATCTGGATAATCGGCCAGATCGGTATCGGCATTGCCCTGAATCACCGAAAGACCGCGCGCGACGCAGGCCGCCACATTATCGCGGTCAATCTCCATACCGCGGGCATCGACCTGCTTTTGATCGCGCAGCGCCGCCATCAGCGCGCCATCGCCGCAGCCGACATCAAGCACGCGCGCGCCCTTGGCCACTTCGCCAGCGATAATCGCCAGATCCGCGCGCAAGCCGCTCATTGTCCGCCCGCCTTTAAAAATCCATCCACCACCCGGTCCAGCTCCGGCACGTCCAGAAGGAAGCTATCATGCCCGAACGGAGCCGACAGCTCGACAAAGCTGACAGGCGCGCCGCTGGCATTGAGGGCGTGAACAATATTGCGCGACTCGGATGTGGGGTAGAGCCAATCAGTATCGAAACTGATGAGGCAAAAGCGCGTGGCCGACCCGCGAAAGGCATTGGCGAGATGCCCGCCATGATCTTCTGCCAGATCAAAATAATCCATCGCCCGGGTGATATAGAGATAGGAATTGGCATCAAATCGGCCCGTGAAGCTCAACCCTTGATGCCGCAAATAGCTTTCAACCTGAAAATCCGCGTCAAAGCCAAAGGTCTTGGCCTTACGGTCTTGCAAGCGACGGCCAAATTTTTCCGTCAGGCCATGTTCCGACAAATAAGTGATGTGCGCGGCCATGCGCGCCACGGCCAGACCCGAATCGGGGGCCTGTCCATCCGCATAATAATCTCCGCCCCGCCAATTGGGGTCAGCCATGATCGCCTGTCGGCCAACCTCATGAAAGGCGATATTCTGCGCCGAATGGCGGGCGGTTGAGGCAATAACCAAAGCAGCATTGACCCGGGCGGGATAGGTCGCCGCCCAAGTCAGAACCTGCATCCCCCCCATGGACCCACCGACGACGGCATACAGCCGATCTATGCCCAAATGGTCGAGCAGCATCGCCTGCGCGCGCACCATGTCGCGAATGGTGATGACGGGAAAGCGCATGGCATAGGGCTGCCCATCCGGGGCCAAGGATTCCGGGCCGGACGACCCCATGCAGCTGCCCACGACATTGGGGCAGATGACACAATAACGATCCGTATCAATCGGCTTTCCCGGCCCGACCATGCGCGTCCACCAGCCAGGCTTCCCTGTGAGCGGATGGGTTGAGGCGACATATTGATCGCCCGTCAGCGCATGGCAGAGCAGGATCGCATTGGACGCATCGGCATTGAGCGCGCCATAGCTTTCATAGGCAATTTCAACAGGCGCAAGCACGCCCCCGCCATCGAGCGCCAACGGCTCGGTCAGGGTGATTTTCCGATCAAGGCCAAAGCGCGCGTCAGACATGCGGCGGGGCTAGGGTCGACAGGCCGCCATTGTCAACCGCAAGCATGCCCAGCTGTTTGACCCAAATCCCCGCCCCGTCTAAGGCGCGAGGCATGACTGCGCCCCAACCCAAGCCCTGGATCATGGACATTGCCCCCTATGTGCCGGGCAAGTCGAAAACAGATGATGGCCGCCTTGTGGCCAAACTTTCGTCTAATGAAAACCCGCTGGGGACAAGCGAACAAGCGCGAAATGCGTTTTTGCGCCATTCGGGCGATCTGGAACGTTATCCCGATGCGAGCGCCACCGCCCTGCGCGAAGCCATTGCCGCGGCATATGATCTTGACCCCGCACGGATTATTTACGGCACGGGATCGGATGAAGTGCTGCATCTGGCCGCAGGCGCCTTTGCCGGTGTCGGCGATGAGATTATTTTCGTGCGCTATGGCTTTGCTGTCTATGAAATCGCCACCCGGCGCGTCGGCGCAACGCCCATCATCGCGCCAGATACCGATTATGCGACTAATATTGATGCCGTGCTCGCCTGTGTGACAGAGCGAACACGGGTGGTCTTTATCGCCAACCCAAACAACACGACGTTACACAATACGCCGCTCGCGGAAATTGCCCGGCTCCACGACAGCCTGCCCGATCATGTCCTGCTCGTGCTGGACCATGCCTATGCCGAATATCTCGCCGATGAGGATGAAGATGGCGCAATGGACTTGGCCAAAACGGCTGCCAATGTTCTCATCACGCGGACCTTTTCCAAAATTTATGGTCTGGCAGCAGAGCGGGTGGGCTGGGGCTATGCCGCGGCCCCGATCATTGATGCCATGCACCGAATCCGCGCGCCCTTTGGTTTTTCCATTGCCGCACAAGACGCAGCCATTGCGGCCTTGGCAGATACAGATTTCGTTGCGCACAGCCGCGCGCATAATGCCCAATGGCTCAGCTGGTTTGCCGCTGAAATTGGCAAGCTTGGCAATCAGGGTCTGCGCGCCATCCCCAGCAAAGCCAATTTCCAACTGGTTTTGTTTGAAGGCAAAGTCACGGCGGAAGACGCCTATAAGGCGCTGATGGAGCATGGCTATATTGTCCGCTGGCTGCCCGGGCAGGGGCTGGCCAATGG
>JBJTAW010000199.1:0-10258 GCA_046091025.1 Chakrabartia sp.
CGTTCGGGGAGAGGCGGATATCTATCTGCACACGGGCGGCCAATATGAATGGGATAATTGCGCACCAGCTGCGGTTGCCAAAGCCGCCGGCCTGCATGTGAGCCGGGCCGATGGTCGACCATTGGTCTATAACAACCGCGATACCTATTTGGCAGATCTGCTGATCTGTCGTCCAGAATGGGCGGAGCAAGTGCTGGCTCTGGTCGCAGAGCAGGCAAGATAAAGGCCCTGCTTTGCAGCGGGCAATGGCCGTGCAATAGCTGGTCTAGAACCAAGAAGAGGAATTAGATCATGGGTGATTTCCTTCATGTTGAGCGCCGTGGCCGTGTTGCCATTTTGCGGATGAACAAGCCGGAGACGATGAACGCGATTGGCACGCATGAAGATTGCGAGGATATCTGCTCCACCTTGCAGGCGCTCTCTGATGATCGTTCGGTCAGCTGCCTCATCCTAACGGGCACGGGCAAGGCGTTCAGCGCGGGCGGAAACCTGAAGTCGATGCAGCAGCGCCAGGGCATTGGCGTGCTTGACCAACCGGATTCCACACGCGCCAATTATCGTCGCGGCGTCCAACGCGTGGCGCGCGCGCTGCTCGATGTTGAAATTCCAGCCATTGCCGCCGTTAATGGCCATGCCGTCGGGCTGGGGGCGGATCTCGCCTGTCTGTGCGACATACGGATCGCTGCCAAGAGCGCGCTGTTCGCGTGCAGCTTTATCAAGGTCGGCATTGTGCCGGGTGACGGCGGCGCTTGGGCGCTGCAACAGGTATTGGGCTATGCCAAGGCAGCTGAGCTGTTCTTTACAGGCGATCGTTTTGATGCCGACACAGCCAAGGACATTGGCCTTGTTAGCCAAGTGGTCGAAGATGATCAGCTGATGGAGGCGGCCATGGCCATGGCAGAGCGGATCGTTTGCAACCCGCCACGCGCCCTTCGCCTCACGAAGCGGCTGCTGCGGGAGGCACAGCACAGCCGCATGTCCGACATATTGGAATTGTCCGCCGCTTATCAGGCGATTGTTCATGAAACATCAGACAATCGCGAGGCAATCAACGCCTTTGTCGAAAAGCGCCCACCCGTTTTTACCGGCGACTAGACCTCAGACCGAAGGGCGCGTCTTTGCAAGGCCTTTGGCGCGCAGACCGGAATAGATGAGCCGGGATGTTGGGCCAGAGATGGCCCAAAGCCCTATCATCATGGCCGCCCCCAGCAGCCCATCTGATGCATAATGCCAGCCGAGGTGAATGGAGGCGATCCAGATCAGCATGGCATAGCCAAAGAAGCACCAGCCGATTTTCCGGCTGTGCTGAAAGGCTCCAATGACGAATAAAGTCGCCATGGCCACATGCATGGACGGCATGGCAGAAATGCCGCTGGCAAACACCAACGGCCCGCCTTGTGACTGGCGCAGCATTTCTTGAAAATGGAGCGCCTGAATATTAAGGCCATAAACTGCTGCATGCTGATCAAGGACCATCAACGCTTCATGCATCCGAACATAGCCAGCATGCGGCCCAATTAACTCGTTGAAATAACATGGGCCCGCCGATGCCAGCCCCCATGCCCCAAGGCTGCCAATGAGGATCCAGGACACGACCCATGTCCCAACAAGTCGACCGCGCACATTCTGATCCCGAATTGCGATGACAACAGCGGCTGGAAACAAAAACATGATCGGCAACCAGACCGCATAGGCCGTATCAAGAATGAGTGTCGGCAAAAGCGCTCCGAACAACATATGGGTCACTTCCCATGCATCATGTCCGAACAGCAGGCGGTGCTCGAGATCAGCGATCAGGGCATCAAGGGGGAACCCCCGGCCCGGCAAGACCAGTTGCTTGAAGACCTGAAAGTGAGAAAGGGTAACAGCCGTTGCGATAATCGCTCCGATCAACCAGCGCCGCTGCCCCTCATCCGGACCATCCGTCCGCCCTATGATATGGGCAAGTCGCTGCGCACCCAGAACACGCGCACCCGCGAAGATTGCAAGTCCCAGATATGACAAATTCAACAGCAGAAACGGGCCAAGCTGAAGCGAAGGGACCACAAAAAGGGGCGCACAGCCTGCAAGGAGTAGCGTCACGATTACGACAGCAGAGCGCACAGCCAAGGGCCGTGCGGCTGTTCCATCTGCAATGTCTAAGGCTGCATCACGCCGTGATTTGCCCAACAAGCCCGATCCCCCACATGGCGTATTTGAGTTATGAGGGCCTGTTCACCCCCAAAGCTGCCAGCTGAAAACTGCCTCAAACCGGCAGGAGGCGTACTTCGCAGATGTCCATCGGCTAGTAAATGACAAAACGATGACGCGAATAAGGGCGTCGGTGACTGGAGGGCCTTAGCGGCTATTGGGCAGCATGACGTTACTGCACTGGCAACTGCACTTTACAAGGCTCCGCTTCGCAGCAATGTGGTGGTCGCGCAGGGACGGCTAGGAGGATTTAATGCAGCGGCATATTTCAACCGATGTTCTGGTGATCGGCGGGGGAACCGCCGGGTTCGGCGCAGCGCTCGGCGCGGCGCGGCAGGGCGCGCGGGTGCGCCTGATTGAGGGCACCAGCAAGATTGGCGGTGTCATGTCGTTTTGCCCGGGCATGCCCTGGGGCGGCGGCTATCCTACTGGGCGGAGCATTGGCGGTGTCTTTGCCGAGCTCACCGACCAGCTCTGTGCGATGCAGCCGCCAATGGCCGAAGTGCGGCCCTCAACACTCGAGAACTTCGGATATGAAGTGATCTACGACCATGAAGCCGCCGTTTTTGCGATGTTCCAGATGCTTGAGGATGCAGGCGTCGACGTCCACCTCAACAGCTTTGTTGGCGCGCCCAAGCTCGAAGGAGATCGCATCCAAAGGATCGCCTGCACCGACCGGACCGGACCGATGACGATTGAGGCGGGCATGGTCATCGACTGTTCGGGCGACGGCGACCTCTCCGCAAAGGTCGGTGTGCCATTCATGGTGGGGGATGGGCGCGGCAATATGATGGGCGTGACGCTCTCCTTCTCGATGCTGAATGCGTCGTGGGAGCGGGTCTTTGCCAAAGAGGATCCCTATTTCGCCGAGGAAGCAGCGGCGGGCATCGCCGATGGGCGACTCCATCCCGATCTTGCCAAGCTTTATCTGATGCGGGGGTTTCACCGCGATACGGTGTTCTGCAACTCGGTCCATATCCGCGGGGTGGATGGGACGGATCCGCAGCAAGTGGCCCGCGCAACACAAGAAGGGCGGCGGCGCTGCCACCAGCTCGCGCGGTTCCTGATCCAAAGTGTGCCCGGCTTTGAGCAAGCACGCATGAGCGAGCTGGGGCCGACGGTGGGTGTGCGCGAGACACGCAAGCTTGAGGCGGTGCACCGCATCCTCGCCCGCGACCTGTCTGCTGGAGCCAAGCCTGCCGACGGCATCGTGTGCTGCGACAATCCCATCGACGACGTTATGCGCGGCGATTCTGAAATGACCCATGACGCGATCGTGGCATCAGGCGATTATTACACCATTCCTTTCCGCGCGATGGTGCCCGAAAGGATCGAAAACCTTCTGTTTGCGGGTCGGCTGGTGTGTGCCGATCCAGCTGCCTTTGCTTCGGTGCGCGGCATGCCACAGTGCATGGCCATGGGTCAGGCGGCTGGCACAGCGGCCGCATTGGCGCTCGCCAAAGGATTGGCGGTGCAAACGCTCGACCATGCGGACATCGTGGCCTCGCTTGCAGCACAAGGGATGAGAGGCATTGGCGGCGATAGCCTCCACCGCCACTCCCCAGCCTTGGAGGCCAAGGCCGCCTGACCGCACGGCAGGAGAACCGGCCGGTGGATGCCTAGATGCGGACCATCCATGTCACCATCAACGGCATGGTCCTGATGATCCGGGGCGCCACGACCTTACCGCGCGCCGCAGCCATCAGGCCTCAAGGCCCCGCTGCAAGGGCTTGCGCAGCACGAGAATGAGCGTGGCGCCCACCGCAGCAATGGCCGCATCCAACATCCAGAAGGTGGAGGGTGCCATCTTATCAAAGTAACTGCCAACCCATCCCGCCAGCACATGGCCAAGAAATGGGGAGAGGAAAGCCACGCCCATCATTGTCGATGCAAGGCGCGGCGGTGCGGCCTTGCTGACAATGGCGAGTGTCGTCGGCCAATAATACATCCAGCCCAGCCCCATGGTCAGCCAGCCAGCAACCGCCCAGCCTAAGGCAACACTATTCTCTTCGGTTTGGCCCCAATTGCCATAGGCTAGGAGCAAAGCAGCAAAGGCAACAATGGCCGTGCCGATTCCCTGCTTGGTCACGCTGGCTGGCTCACTTCCTCGCTTGGCTTGCCAGCCCCATAAAACCACCAGCACCGGTGCGAAGAGGATGGACCCAATCGAGTCCATCGACGCAAACCAGCTTGATGGAATTACGCCAAATGGCGTGGCAAGGTTCACATATTGGTCAACCCACAGAATGCCAATGCTCCACACCATGGGATAAGCGATTTCAGCCGGCATAACCAGCGCAATCGCGCAGAGGAGAATAATCACACGCTTGCGCTCGCTTGGGGTCAGGGGCGGAGCCTTTACATGTTCGCGCCGGGCCGGACGGTCGTCTGGCAAGTATTTCTGGCCAAGAACATAGCTGACCAGTGCAAGCAGCATCAAAACAGCAGCCACAGCAAAGCCCGCGTGCCAGCCATAAATGGCCGCGACCAGCCCAGTCACCAGGGGGCCACTGGCGGCGCCGATATTAATGCCAGTCGAAAAAATCGTATAGCCTCGCGACCGCATCGATTCATCCTCGCGCGGGTAAAGCGAGCCGACTTGCGCCGAAATATTGCCCTTGAGAAAGCCCGATCCAAGGATGAGCAGCAAGAGCGCGAGCAGGAACGTCGAATAAAAGGACATCGCCAAATGGCCTGCGCTCATGAGCAGCACGCCGATCAGAACCGTCCGCTTTGCCCCCAAGATCCGATCGGCCACCCATCCGCCAATAAGCGGCGTGAAATAGACCAGCCCGGCATACCAGCCATAGACAATGGCGGCAAAGGCCAGGTCGGTCATCTGCCCGTTAAACCCAATCAAGCTCCTGAGCGTCGAAAGCCCAACGACCTTCGCTGCATTTTCCGGCAGCAGCAGGTCCTTAACCATGTAAAGGGTCAAAAGCGCCGACATCCCGTAAAAGGAAAACCGCTCCCAAGTTTCGGTGAAAGCTAGGTAATAAACACCCTTGGGATGGCCACCAAATTGCTCAGAATGCTGTATTGCGCTGCCCATCACTATCCCCTCACCTTGTCCCGCATTTTGGACCCGCGCGCTTCTGCAAGACGTCCAGACTGGCTGTCGCGCGTCAGGATATCAGACACTCGGGCATTCTCCCACCGCACGCGATGAGATAATGGCATGGTCTTAGCGTTGGGGTGGACTTGCGCAAGAGGACAGGCGCATCTGATTTACTATTACGGGTCTCGTCGCATCATAGCAGCCAAGTCAACGTGACGATGTCGGCGCGCCACCTGTCCAACATGCTTCGTCGATACATCTCTAAAAGCGCTCCAAACAATGACCCTCTCCAAAGTTATTTCTGGCAGCATTTTCTCATTCGACAAACTCGGCCTGGCCTTGAGCGATGGCGCAGCAGGTGAGGTGATTGCATACTTCAGAGAACTGACGGCCAGGCGGCTTGTCATACTTAACTCCTACCGGTTCAGCATCGCGCGCATGGTTGATCAGATCGCAGCAACTGTGGCGAACCGTAGGCGAGCTAAGCAGTGATCATGTGGACAACTTCATCATTGACTGGTTGCAGGCGAGCGAGCATTCTCAACCTATATATCTAGGAGAGTTTCATGCGGTTTGTCCGCTGGCCTTTTATCAGCCTAATGTTGTTGGCCGTAAGCACGCTTCTAGCACCCGGGGCCAAAGCCGAAGCCACCTCTGCTGGCAGTGCGGCCTACCAAAAATACTGCGCGGAATGCCACAATGCCAACCTAGCGGGCGGTGCTCATGGCGCCGCTTTAGTGGGTGAGACGTTCCGCACCCGGTGGGCCAAAGGCGGCGTTCCGCCCTTGGCCACCTTCATCCGCAGCATGATGTCGATGAACCTGCCGGCTGGCGCGCCGCCCTCCATGACCACCAGCATCGCGGCCTTCCTGCTGCAGAGCAATGGCATTGCGGTGAGCGACCAAAAACCAGAGGAAACCACTTGGCAAGGTGCTGCCGGCATCATGGAGGCAGCCCAAAGCGCCGGAGGCTGGGTGAACCGCGAAGCACCACTTACGTCACCAGTCACCGATGCGCTGCTGCAAAATCCACCCGCCGCAGACTGGCTGCATTGGCGCCGCACCGAAAATGGGCAGGGCTTTAGCCCACTGTCAAGCATCAACACCCAATCAGTGGGTCGCCTGCGGCTCGCCTGGGCGATGACGATGAAAGACGGCAGCAATCAGCCCACACCGCTCATCCATGACGGTGTGATGTACCTAACCCATCCGGGCAATGTGGTGCAGGCAATCGACGCCGCCAGCGGCAGTCTGCTGTGGGAGTATGCCTACCCGTACCCGGCTGATTCACGCACGCTCGGTGGCCCTACCCGCAATATCGCGCTGTATCAGGACAAGGTGTTTCTGGCCACGTACGACGCTGCCATTGTGGCGCTGGAGGCGCGCACCGGCAAGCTGCTGTGGCGAGCAGTGAAGGCAGACTATCGTCAAGGCTATACGCACACGGCAGGGCCAATCATCGCCGGCGGCGTCGTGGTCAGCGGAATCAACGGCTGCGAGCGCTACAAAAAGTCCGGTTGCTTTATCACCGGACACGATCCAAGCACAGGCAAAGAACTTTGGCGCACCTCCACCATCGCACTGCCAGGCGACCCCAATGATGCCAGCTGGTCGGGCCAGCCCGTTGAACTGCGCGGCGGCGGCGACAGCTGGATTGCCGGAAGCTATGACCCGAAGTTGAACCTATATTACTTCGGCACCGCCCAGGCGAAACCTTGGGTGGCAGCCAGCCGCGGTATGACTGCAGCGGACGCCGCTCTCTACACCAACTCGACACTGGCACTCGATCCGCGCACGGGCACATTGCAATGGCACTTTCAGCACGTACCCGGTGAAACATTGGACATGGAAACCGGTTTTGAGCGTGTGCTGGTGGATATCGGATCTGACAAATTCGTGCTCACTGCCGGCAAGGATGGCCTGCTCTGGAAACTCGACCGTCGCAATGGCAAGTTTGTCGCCGTCGCCGAAACGCTGTATCAAAACATCTTCAAGTCGATCGACCATGCCACTGGTCGCGTGGAATACCGCGATGACATCATGAAGGCAGGGCTAAATGACCGGGTGTCGGTCTGTCCAAGCATCTATGGCGGCCATAACTGGCAGGCCAGTGCCTATGACCCAGCCAGCACCTTGCTGGTGTTGCCGTTGCACCAATTGTGTGTCGACATGACTGGCCGTGCCGTGGAGCGCAAAGAAGGCGGCGGTGGTTATGGCGGCGAATCCACCGTCTACCCCATGCCCGGAACCGACGGCATGCTTGGTCGCCTGAGTGCCATCGATGTCAGCACTTTAAAGCCGCGTTGGTCACACACGCAGCGCGCCATGTTCATGACCTCCGCACTTACCACCGGTGGTGGCCTGGCCTTCATTGGCGACCTGGATCGTTACTTCAAGGCCTTTGACGTGAAGACCGGCAAGGTGCTCTGGCAAACGCGCCTTGGTTCAGCGCCGCACGGCTACCCGGTCACCTACGCAGCAGGTGGCAAGCAGTATATCGCTGTGACCACGGGCATGGGCGTGTTCAAGCTGGTGACTGCGCAACAAAGCCCGGACATCTACCAGCCGAGCGGGGGCAACATGCTGTACGTGTTTGAACTGGCCGACTAACGAGCCTGCAAGACCTGCATGCTGTTAGTCTATCGACTAGCTGACGAAACTAGCGGCATCGCTCCATCGCCTCGCGAGCAAGACGGGTCAGGCGTGGGAAGCTCGCCGCACGATCTTTTGCGTGCGCCGAGGCTGCGGTCCCCCGGATGACGCGGCCTTTAATGCCATGGAAAATAGCCGCCAGCCGGAAAAAATTAAAGGCGATATAAAAGTCCCAATTTGGTATCTCGGTTCGCCCCGTTCGAGCGCAATAGGCGGCAACATAATCAGCTTGTGTGGGAATATTGAGGGAAGCGATGTCTGCGTCCCCCAGCCCCGCCACGATATAGGGTGGCATCTGATACATCATCGCATGATAGGCAAAATCGGCGAGCGGATGCCCGAGCGTCGAGAGCTCCCAATCCAGAACCGCCAGAATGCGTGGCTCCGATGGATGGAAGATCATGTTGTCGCAGCGAAAATCCCCATGGACGATACTGCTGTCATCGCCATCCGGGATGTTATTAGGCAGCCATTCGAGAAGGGCGTCCATATCTCCGTCGCGGCCAGCCTCTTCGTCTTCCATATACTGCCGCGACCAGCGGCGGATCTGGCGCTCAAAATAATTCCCTCGCCTCCCAAAACCTTCCAATCCAAGTGCGGCGTAATCGAGGCTGTGGAGCTGCGCGATCGTCGCATTCATCGCATCAAAATAGGCGGGGCGCTGATCATGGGGGACCTCCGAAAAGCTTGCGTCCCAAAAAATCCGCCCCTCCACCAATTCCATAATGTAGAACCAGCTGCCGATGACACTGTCATCCGTGCAAAGTCCGTAGACGTGGGCAACCGGAAAGCCCGCGGGCGCGAGCGCTTGCAAGATCCGCGCTTCCCGGTCCACCGCGTGGGCCCCTTGCACTGTCTGCCCAGGGGGCTTGCGCCGCAGAACATAGTTGCGCGTTGGAGTCGATAAACGATAGGTCGGATTAGACTGCCCGCCCTTGAACTGGGCAACCTCCAAGGGCCCAGCATAGCCGTCGACATGGGCGGCCATCCAATTCGCCAGAGCGGCCTCGTCAAATCGATGTTGTTCCCGAACAGTTGATGTGCCGCTATTGGCGGACGCTCCAGATGCAGTCATGCTGAATGCACCTTCCAGTCATATTTGAACTTTTTGGCCAGCGACCATTTATGAACTTCGGTTGCGCCTTGATAGATGCGGCATACCCGCCGTTCGCGAGAGACCTGCTGGGCGGTAGCATCCTTAGGGCGGTCATGATGGGCAATTACCCGCGCCTCATCCAATCCAAGGCCAGTCATTTTCTACTCTCCATCATTAACTTAGAGGGTGCACCATGCGGAAGAAGATGCGAACAGATTTGCTCTAAACCTGCATGTCAGATCCGGTTAGTTCCGTCTTTCCGCCAGGGTCTCTAGCGTTGAGCGCTTATAGTGGCTGAAAACGGCTTGGAGATTAATCGAGCTTGGATTGACAAGCCACTGATAGACAAGGCCAAAGATAAAGGCATTAAACTCCACGGCGAAGCAAACGGGATCGATGGACGGACGGATCGTCCCTTCCTCAATGCCTTGACGAACCCAGCGCTCGGAATCGCGGCGATAGGCCAGGTGGTTGGCGGCCAATCGGCGCCGAACAGCCGTATGGCTGCTGATCGATTCATACCAAAGGATATAAAGGGCCTGCATATCCACCGTATGGTTCAGCAAGAAATATTCAACCGCTTCAAGCCCGGCTGAAAAGGCCGCAAGGCCTGATTTTTGACCAACGAACCGGCGGAGCTCATTTGCCCATTTGTCGTTGAACCCAAGGACCAACTGATTGAACAAGGCCTCTTTCGACCCAAAGCGATTGCTGGCAAGGCCCCGGCTGTAACCCGCGCGCTCCCCAATCTCTTTCAGCGTTGTATTCTGCGTGCCCTTTTCAACAATCAAACGCATAGCCGTTTCAAACATGCGGCCATCAGATAAGGCCGTCCGCTCTGCCTGCGTGCGACGCCGAGGGCTTGGCGGCACGTGCGCAGCGAGAGCACCATGCATTTCTTGGGCTTTCTTAGCGATTGGAATCTGCGACACGGACAAATCTCAATTTTCCTGCGTCGACATCCTCTCTTAACTTCCGTTTGTCTATTTTCCCAACGCTGGTCTTAGGAAGATTAGAAATAGATGCCCAATATTCAGGGACCATGAATTTGGCCATTTGGACTGACATGAAACGACGCACATCCTCATAGCCAATCTGGTGACCATCCAACGCCGTCAAAATGACCAAAGGCCTCTCCTCCCAACGAGGATCGGGCACCGCAATCACGGCGACCTCATTCACACCCGGATAGCGGCTCACAGCATTTTCCAGATCGACAGACGAAATCCATTCCCCACCGGATTTGATGAGGTCCTTGGTGCG
>JBJTAW010000200.1:0-5461 GCA_046091025.1 Chakrabartia sp.
GTTTGAGATGCGGCCTGCCAAGCAGCCGTGATTATGGATCTGATCTGCGGCCAAAGGGGTTCGCCCAACGCAAAAGCCCAAGGCCAAGCAAGGCGGATCCCGCAGCAGCGCCATAGGTTATCGCGGAAACCCCACCAAACAGGGTGCCGCCATTGGCGATGAGTGCAGCGGTAAAGCTGATGCTGCTGCCAGTGAGGATATTGGCCAAGGCATCGGCCCCCTGAAAGTCGGGCTTCAAAGCCGTGACGGCCCAGCCCAGCACACCACCCAGCAACAGCAACAGCAAAACATTCGTCATATTCTTGGCCTAGCAATCAGCGGCGGCGCAATCAATGCGGCCGCCTGCTTTCTAGGAAGCTTGGGCTAGTAACGGCGGCGCCGGTCATGCAGGCTTTTATAATGCTGTAACCGGGTGACGCGCAGACCCGGCAGCCCGGACTGCGCAATGGCGCGCTGCCATTCGCCTAGCTCTTCTTCGGTCAGGCCATATCGGTCACAGACTTCATGGGCCGTCAATAATCCGCCATTCACAGCCGCCACAACCTCTGCCTTGCGCCGAGCCGCCCAGCGTTTGGTGGAGGGCAACGGCAGGGTTTCCAGCGTGAGCGGTTCGCCCAATGGGCCAATTATCTGTGTCGGGCGAGCTTTGCTATTCTCGCTCATTGTTCACCTCATTCAACAAGAGTTGTTGATCAGACCGCTTTTGGCGGGGCATTGGAAAGCTGAATAAAGTTCTAAGGTTAACAAAAAGCCTATCTGGACAGATAAATATTATCGCCCGCTTTTGTGCTGCAATTTGCACGGCTTGCCATTATGGGCCCGTCCTATGATCGATCTGTTTCAGCTTGATGGCCCGGCCAAAGCTCGCCGCATCGTTGTTGCGATGTCGGGCGGGGTGGATTCGTCGGTTGTGGCCGCCCTTGCCGCGCAATCAGGTGCTGAAACCATTGGCATCACGCTTCAGCTTTATGACCATGGGGAAGCCGTCAGCAGGGCCGGAAGCTGTTGTGCGGGCCGCGATATTCGCGATGCGCGGGCCGTCTGCGATCAGCTGGGCATTGCGCATTATGTGTTCGATCATGAAAGCCGGTTCAGGGAAACGGTGATCGATCAATTTGCCGATGAGTATATGAACGGGCGGACACCCATTCCCTGTGTCCGTTGCAATATGGGGGTGAAGTTCACCGATCTGTTCCGCCTTGCAAAGGATTTGGGGGCGGATTGTCTTGCGACAGGCCATTATGTCCGCCGGGTCGCAGGGCCAGCGGGGGCTGAACTGCACCGGGCGCATGATCCAGCGCGCGATCAAAGCTATTTCCTGTTCGCAACCTTGCCCGAACAGCTCGATTATTTGCGCTTTCCGCTGGGCGGCATGCCCAAGGCGGATGTCCGCGCAATTGCGGCCGATCTGGGTCTGGGCGTTGCGGCAAAGCCGGACAGTCAGGATATCTGCTTTGTCCCCAATGGCGATTATGCGTCGGTCGTTCGCAAGGTGCGACCCGAGGCGGAAGCCGATGGCGCGATTGTGGATATGGAGGGCCGGGAACTGGGCCGGCATCGCGGTCTAATCCATTACACCGTGGGCCAACGCCGCGGGCTGGAAATTGGCGGCTTGGCAGAACCGCTTTATGTCGTCCGTCTCGATCCTGAAAAACAGCAGGTTGTGGTCGGGCCGAAGCGGTTTTTGGCCGTATCGGCGGCCCGCATCAGCGAGCCGAATTGGCTCGCCGCGGTTGAAGACAGGCCCGTCTTGGCAAAGGTGCGCTCGCTTGCCAAACCCGTGTCCGCCCGTATGCAGGGGGAGTGGCTTGTTTTTGACGATCCTGAATATGGCGTGGCCCCCGGCCAAGCGGCCGTCCTTTATGCGGGGGATCAAGTGCTGGGCGGCGGGTGGATCGCAGAAACACGCAGCGCCGCGGTCGAGATGATCGCCGCCTGATCCGGCGCACCCCTTGCTTTCCATTGATGCACGTTTAGGCTGCCTTTAAAATTTGGGGGAGTTGATACGATGGCGAGTATTCAGGCCCGGGCCTTTGCCTTTATTCTGCGCACCACAGGATTTGTCCGGAAGAATTTCACAGGCGGCCCGACGCTGCGCCAATCGATAGAAAAGGCGCGACAGGCGCCCCGCCAATTGCCGACCGTTAAGCAACGGGCGAAGCTCAACATTCGTGAAGAGGCTTTTGACGGGCATCCCGTTTGGCATATCGCGCCAAAGCAAGGCGGCAGCCGCACGTTGCTTTACTTCCATGGCGGTGGATATGTTTATGCGGCGTCAAACTTCCACTGGGGCTTTCTCTGCCATTTGGCCGAAGCCCATAATATCTCGATCATCGCGCCGCTTTCTCCGCTCGCGCCAGAGCATGCTGCAGAAACGACAACCCGTTTTGCGCTGGACCTTTATCGCCATGTCCTTGCATCCCATTCAGTCGAAGATCTGGTCATGGGCGGCGACAGTGCGGGCGGTGGATTGACTGCGGCCACGCTGATGGCCGCGCGAGATGCGGGCTTGCCCTTGCCTGCGCGCGCGCTGCTCATTTGTCCTTGGCTCAATGCAGAGCCTAACCATCCCGATCAGGCCATAATCGAGCCGCGCGATGCCATTTTGACGCGCAGCGGCATTGCCGATGCGGGACGGATTTATGCCGACACCCTGCCCGTGCAGGATCCCCGTGTCAGCCCCATTCATGGCGACTGGTCCGGCTTCCCGCCGCTTTATGTTTTGAGTGGTGGCGATGACATTTTGGTCGCGGATGCCCGTGCACTCCAAGCGCGCCTGCCCGATCATGTCTATCAGGAAGAGGCCGGGATGATCCATGACTGGCCCATCTTCACCTTCCCCGAAAGTCGCGCCGCGCAAAAGCGGATGGCCGCGTTCATCAACGCATAGGGGGCTGTTTAATCAGGGGTAAAGCAGGCTTTCGGTCCAGCTTTCCTCGGATCGCAGGAAAAGCCGGCGGTGGTGCAGCCGGTGCTCCCGGTCTTCCCAAAACTCGATCCGTTCTGGCGTCACGCGATAGCCGCCCCAATGCGGCGGGCGGGGAACATGCTGCCCTTCATAACGGGCACGCATCTCTTCAAATCGGGCTTCGAACGCCTCCCTGTGACTGAGCGTCTCAGATTGGAGCGAAGCCCAAGCCCCAAGCTGTGAATCCCGTCCACGCGACGCGAAATAGGCATCCGCCTCTGTGGCCGAAACGGGCGCGATAGCGCCTTCAATCCGCACCTGCCGCCGCAAAGAGTTCCAGTGAAACAACATCGCGACCTGGCCGTTTTCCGCCAGCTGCCCGCCCTTTCGGCTCTGCTGATTGGTGTAAAACACAAATCCATCGGGTCCATGCCCCTTGAGCAGAACCATCCGCACACTCGGGCGCCCATCCGTGCCCGATGTCGCAAGCGCCATCGCGTTGGAATCATTGATCTCGCTCTCACGCGCCGCGTGGAACCATGTGTCGAAGAGAAAAAAGGGATCGGTCATTCTTTGGGCTTAGCGCTTTGCACTGGGGATGGCTAGTTGCCGAGCGCCTATCTGATCGCGGTTCGTAACGACAAGGCTGGGACGTGCCACCTGCGCCGCTAGTTTTTCTGCTTCACGATCAAAACAGGCGAGCCGTTCCTGGACCTCTGCAAGGGCACGTCAAGATAGAATTGGCGACAACCCCTCAGGAGAGCGGGGTTAGCAGGATCCGCGGATGCCGCCAAAGGAAGAGCGAGTGCGCCAGCCGCGCAAAGAATTGAAACAAGGTGAAAACTTGTTCGGTGCGGCCGATTTATCGTGTTCTCAACATTCCGTTTTCTGCGGGACTTCGTCCTTTCGACCAGTGTTGCACAAACGTCACAATCCCAGATGAACCGGTTGGTCGGTACCGCAAATCAGATTGCTTTGCTGTCTGCAAGGGCGCAAACACGCGGTTGAGCTTTTGCATATGTGTTCAAATCAGCCCGGAATGGGTCGGAATAACACTGCTTCGGCGATTGAAACTAAGCAGTCTCGTCCGGCGAGCTGCCATCCAGACAAAAGGGGACTGGACAATGAAAAATTCCAATAAAATTTCAAGCCTGAAGGCCGGTGTTGCACCAATCGTCTTGGGTGTCGCGCTCTTGGCGACGCCCTCTTTCGCGCAGTCTGCAGATGCAGGCGTTGCTGCTGAAGAGATTGTCGTGACGGGGTCCCGCATCGCGCGACCGGAAATCGAGGCGTCAACGCCCGTGCAGGTCGTCAGTGCCGATGCGATTGAAAGCCAGGCCTCGCCAAATGTCGCCGATATTCTCAATCAGTTGCCAGCCGCCGGCATCGGGAGCCAGCGCACGAATACGAACTTTTCGTCGTCTGGTAATGGCGTGGCGACGGTCAATCTTCGCAGCCTGGGGTCAAGCAGGACCTTGGTGTTGCAAAATGGCCGCCGCTTGGTCGCGGGCATCGGCGGCTCCTCTGCGGTCGACCTGAACAACATCCCGACCGAGTTGATCGATCGGGTTGAAGTTCTGACGGGCGGTGCCTCGGCGGTCTATGGATCGGAAGCGATGGCCGGCGTTGTGAACTTCGTCTTAAAGAATAATTACGAGGGTTTGGCGGCGCGCGTCCAAGCCGGAATTACAGAGGCGGGCGATCTTCCGACGCAGCTGGTGACGGCAATGGCCGGCAAGAATTTTGCCGATGGCCGCGGCAACATCACGGTCTATGGCCAATATGATAACGATGGCGGCCTCCGCTCAAGAGAGCGTGCGATTTCGGCTGTAGACGTGCCTTTCCGCAGCTCTTTTGTGCCACAGGGCCGCTTTGCCGTTCCCGGCGGAAGCGTGTGGACCTATGATGGCCTGAACACCCTGCAGCAGGGCTTCGTGACCGCAGTGAACGGCTTTAACCGTAACGCTGAACGTTATATCTCCGTTCCTGTTGAGCGCTATATGGGCTCAGTTCTTGGGCATTTTGACTTTAGCGATGCAGTCGGCGCTTTTGTTGAAGGTTCCTATGCCAGCACCAAGTCACGCAGCCGGCTCGAACCGCTTGCGACAGACAATTCGGATGCCCTTTTGCCTGATGGTTCGCCTTATGAAGGTCTGACGATTGATAATCCTCTGATCCCCGCGGCGATCAAGGCCCAAATGGTGTCGTTGGGGGCAACCAAGCTTCCTTTCCGTAAGCGCATGAATGGCGTGTTCGATCGATCCAACCGGAATGACCGTGAATATTATCGCGTTGTTGCCGGCTTTAAGGGCAAAATTGCGAACCAGTGGACCTGGGATGCCTATTATAATCTGGGGCAAACCACAGAATCCACCGGATCTGAAACCGCTCTGCGCGACCGCTATTATTTTGCGCTTGACGCAATTGCCGGGCCGGGTGGCACTGTGATCTGCCGGAATTCAGCTGCGCGTGCGGCGGGCTGTGCGCCCTTTAATCCGTTTGGATTTAACTCGGTGTCAGCTGAATCGGCCAAGTACATTACGAATAATGGTC
>JBJTAW010000201.1:0-7220 GCA_046091025.1 Chakrabartia sp.
TCAATGAAGAGTTCAGCTATGGCACCGATGTCGCCACAGGCTTTTCGTTGCAGACGGATATCGTCGCCAATTATCTGATCGCCTATGGCTCGGAAGAGCAGAAGAAGCAGTGGCTTCCCAAGATGGTCTCGGGAGAGATTGTCACGGCGATTGCGATGACCGAACCGGGCACGGGTTCCGACCTTCAAGGGATGCGGACGACGGCCAAGAAGGATGGCAATCATTATGTCCTGAATGGCGCCAAAACCTATATCACCAACGGCCAGAATGCGGACCTGATCCTCGTCTGCTGCAAGACGGATCCTGATGCGCAGCCGGGCTATAAGGGCGTGTCGATCGTTCTGGTGGAAGCCGACCGAGATGGCGTTAAGCGCGGCCGGAATCTGGACAAGATCGGCCTTGATGCCGCCGATACGTCAGAGCTGTTCTTTGAAGATGTGCGCGTGCCCATCACCAATTGCCTGGGTGAAGAGGGCATGGGGTTCATCTATTTGATGACCGAACTGCCGCAGGAACGCCTCTCCATTGCCATTGGCGCGCATGCGGCAGCGCATCGCGCCTTTGATATGACGGTGGAGTTTGTGCGAGAGCGCAAAGCCTTTGGCCAGCCGATACTGAACTTCCAGAATACCCGCTTCATCCTGGCCGATCTAAAGACCAAGCTGCAAGTCGGTTGGGCGCATATTGATTGGGCTTTGCAGCGCCATCTGAAGCGGGAATTGACGCCGGAAGAGGCTTCGGCTGCGAAGCTCTGGCATACCGAACTTCAGGGCGAAGTGGTTGATAAAGGTCTGCAGCTGCATGGCGGTGCGGGCTATATGAATGAATATCCGATCGCCAAGCAGTTCCGCGGCGCGCGTGTGACCCGTATTTTCGGCGGCACGAGCGAGATCATGAAGGAATTGATCGGACGCAAGCTGTAAGCTTCATAGCGATAAGGCCCACCCCGCTGCGACTAGGCTGACCTGCGGCCTGCCAAGTCTCGCTCCCCTCCCGCTTGCGGGAGGGGTTGGAGTTGGGCATGTTCGTTTTTCATTTCCGCACTAGCCAAATGCGACCGCATCCGCGAGAAGCGCGCCATGCGTAAAGGTCATCGTCCATCAAAGCCGCCATCAAACCGCCCTCGTTTCTGGGGGCGGCATGCCGTATCTGCGGCCTTGGCCAATCCCAACCGCGTCTTGCGTAAGCTCTGGGCTACGCGAGAGGCCGCTGCGGCGCTGGATATCCCCTCCAGCCTGACAGTTGCTTATGCCGAAGCCCCCGATCTAGGCCGGATGGTGCCCGCAGATGCGCCGCATCAGGGGTTGGTGCTGGAAGTGGATCCGCTGGAAGATGTCTGGCTGGGGGATCTTTTGGCGGATGGCGCGGGTGATCAACGGCCGCTCGTTGTGCTGGATCAGGTGACGGATCCCCATAATGTGGGCGCTATTCTGCGCTCTGCCGCCGCCTTCAATGCGCTGGGCATTGTGACGCAAGATCGCCATGCCCCGCCCGAATCGGGGGCTTTGGCCCGATCCGCCTCTGGCGCTCTGGAAATTGTGCCTTGGGTGCGCGTGGTGAATTTGTCGCGCGCGTTGGATGAGATTGCGGAGGCTGGTTTCTGGCGTATCGGCCTCACTGGCCGTAGCGACCGATTGCTGGGGGACGCCATTGGCACGGCCCGGGTCGCTTTGGTTCTAGGTGCAGAAGGCGAAGGCATGCGTGCGAATACCGAAGCGCATTGCGATGAACTCGCCAAGCTGCCGATTAGCAACCAGGTGGAAAGCCTGAATGTCTCTAATGCGGCGGCCATTGCGCTCTACGCCACGGCGGCGCGCGGCTAGGCAAAGAAAAAGCCCGTTTGGCGGGGCTTTTTCTTGGTTTATCTGATCTCTGGATCAGTCTTCCTGAGCGATGGTGACCTTCAAGCCGTCCAGTTCTTCCTTGAAATGGATCTGGCAGGACAGGCGTGACCGCGCGTCGCGGACAGAGGAGCTGTCGAGCAAGTCGTTTTCATCTTCGCTCATCGGGTCCACCTTGTCGGCAAAGGCATCATCGACATGGATATGGCAGGTCGCGCAAGAGCAGCAACCGCCGCACAGGGCCAAAAGCTCGTCAAAGCCAGCATCACGGATGATTTCCATGACCGACAGGCCTGTTTGACCCTCAACCGTCTTTTCGGTTCCGTCACGTGTCACGACAACCAGCTTAGCCATGTTCAGTCCTCTTGATAATCTCGGCGTTGAAAAGCGTCGCTAGCTTCGATGGCCAGTGTTATCAAGCGCGGAGTCGCTTGGAGGGGAAGATCGGGATGGCGCAAGCTGAGTTGAACGCGGCAATTGACGCGCTGATTGGCGCAGAGCCCAAATTTGGCAAGGCCGTTGAACGGGTTGGCTATCCTGAACCGCGCTCGCGAACGCCGGGCTATGAAACTCTGTTGCGCACGATCATCGGCCAGCAAGTGAGCGTGAAGGCAGCAGCCTCTATCTGGGCGAAACTTGCGGCAGGGCTGGGCGATATGACCCGCCCAGACATCCTGCTTTCAGCCGACCCGGAGACGCTGCGGGGGTTTGGCCTGTCTCGGCAGAAGCAAGGCTATGCCGTCAGTCTTGCCCAATTAGTGTCCGCGGGAGAGTTGGATCTCCTGAACCTGCCCAAAGAGGATGAGGAGGCGATTGCCCTGCTCACCCGCGTGAAGGGCATTGGTCGCTGGTCGGCAGAGATTTATCTGATGTTCGCAGAAGGCAGGCCAGATATTTGGCCCGCAGGCGATCTGGCCGTGCAGATTGAAATTGGGCGTTTGTTCGGGATGGAGGGACGGCCTTCAGAGCGGGCCATCCGGGACATTGCAGAGCCATGGCGCCCGCACAGAAGTGCGGCGGCCATTCTGGCTTGGCATCAGTATCATATTCAGGCGATTTCACGGGCCGTTGAGGGCGACGCCACAAGGCTGGCGGCTTCCAACTCGTCAAGCGCAGCGCGCGCTTTCAGATAGCGGCGCGCCTTGGCCTGCCAAGCTTGCGCTTTCTTTGCACCCGGAAGGCCGGAAATCTCCTTCACAGCCAGATCGACTCTGTCATGCGACAGGGCACGACGTGCGCGATCAAGCTTGAGTGCCGGCATTTCCGAGGGCCGATCGGCGCGGCGGATGACGACAAGGTCATCCAAGCTGCTTGCGATGCGGTTCAGCCAGCTTCCATCGGGTGCTGGGGACACAAGCTCTGGCGCGATCATCTCCAGATCATCCTGCAGCTGATCGAGTGAAACGGGCTGGCGCGCATTGGTGATGAGCTGGGCAACGGCCTTTGGCTTGATCGATCCAAAATGCTGCTGCAGCCCGGGTTCCAAATATCTGAGCGGCAGGCCACGTTCGACGGCGCGGCGCGTGGCAATGATGATGAGAAGGGTTTCCGCCCGCGATGCATCTTGCAGGGCGGAGCCTGCCCGCGCATCAATCTTGGCCAATCGCGTCTCAAGCTCTTCGATATTGGCCTCTGTTAGATCCGCTTTGGGGCGCGGCTGCACTGATACTGGCTTGGGCTGTGGTGCGCCCGTTACAGGCTCCTGCGTGATGATCCAGTCGCGCACGGGCGTCCACTGTGTCACGGCCCAAGTCATCGCAAGCGTGCCGACGACAAAAGCGACCAATGCAAAGATCATCAGCCCACGAATCGAGCCGGACCGTCGCGTGGGTGGCAGGGGGGAGGGTGGCTGATCGTCCATGGCTCTGCTCTGCTCCTTCATTCGCCCGCGCACAAGGGGGCAGCAAGGCCAAGAATGGCATCGGCGCTGGGGCGTTCGGGCCAGAGGAGATGCTTCCATCCTTCACCCGCCGCCTCGGCGACTTGTGCACTGAGAGCAATCAGGCTTGACGCGTTCTTGGCGCTGGCCAGCTCTGACAGGCGGCGGGCAGCACGGGGCGAATGGGCGAGAATGACGCAGGGCTCTTGCAACGCCGCCTTAAGCTCGGGCGGCACAGGCAGCTCTGTTGCGCGATAGGCAGTGCGCACATCGCACGTCAGTCCTGCAACCTCCACAGGCTTATAAGGATCCCCAACAAGGTGCAGAACATGGCGAAAGCCAAGCTCAACAGCCTTTTGCCCCAGCGCTCGCCCATCGGCATCGCCCGTGATGATTGTGTCAAATCCAGCTTTGCGCGCGGCCTGCGCACTGGCTTTTCCGACCGCTAAAAGCGGCAGGTGCGTGAGCTGCTTTAGGACAGGCGAAGAGGCGCGAATGGAATTTGAACTGGTTATCAATATTGCATCATAAGATACTGATAAGTCGATATTAAATTCAACAGGAATGATAGAATATAAGGGTGCTGCAACCACGCTTAGCCCCAGCGCACGGGCGGCTTGCGCCGTCGCTTGATTGCCCGGTTCGGGCCGGACAATGATGCAGGGTTTCACCCGAAAACCGCCCGCAATTGCGGGGGCGCACGATCCAATAGGGTCTTGGCTAGAGCCGCTGGGTCATTGCCTTCGCCCGCTTCACACAATTGGCCATCCTCGCTCAGGATTTCGGCCTTGAGCCAAACGGCGTCTTGCACGATCTGCGCATGTGCCGCGACGGGCGAATGGCAATCGGCGTTTAAGGCCGCAAGGAAGGATCGTTCGGCCATGACGCAGGCGAAAGTCGGCGCATGGCTTATGGCCTGAAGCAGCGGGCGAACCCTATCATTGCTGGTCAGCGTTTCGATCCCGACAGCCCCTTGGGCAGGGGCGGGCAGCATCTCTGCCATCTCAATTGGGGTGCCAATATCTGCCATGCCCAGCCGATCAAGCCCTGCGGCGGCCAGCAAAGTCGCCTCTGCCTCTCCCGCATCCAGTTTCGACAGGCGCGTCGCCACATTTCCGCGAAAGAGCACAATTTTCAAATCAGGTCGGGCACGCAGCAACTGTGCCGTGCGCCGTGGTGCGCTGGTGCCAATGCGCGCGCCGTTTGGGATATCGGCGATCCGCGGGGCACCGATCAGCCGATCACGCGCATCGGCGCGCGGCAGCATGGCAATAATCTCCAACCCGTCGGGACGAATGGTTTCCACGTCCTTCATCGAGTGGACGGCAAAATCAATCTCCCCGTCAAACAGGGCGCGATCCAGCTCTTTCGTCCACAAAGCCTTACCGCCTACCTCTGCTAAGGGGCAGTCCTGAATGCGATCTCCGCTGGCCGTCATGGCGACAATTTCAACGCGATCTGCGGCCCAGCCATGCGTTTTGAGCAAGGCATCACGCACCAGATGCGCCTGCGCCAACGCCAATGGGGAGGCGCGCGTTCCAAGTTTGAGAGGCTTATCAATCATAGCGGTGCTTGTGCTAGCGGCGTGTGCGGCTAGAGGGAAGGGCAATGGCACTCATTCTTGGCCTTGAATCCAGCTGCGATGAAACAGCAGCCGCGTTGGTCACCAGCGATCGTCAGGTTTTGGCGCATTGTTTGGCAACGCAAGAGGCGCATCATCGGCCCTTCGGCGGCGTGGTTCCCGAAATTGCGGCGCGCGCGCATGTGGAGGTGATGGCGCCGTTAGTGGAACAGGCGCTGGCAGAGGCGGGCGTTGCGCTATCTGATGTGGATGCCATTGCCGCAACCGCCGGCCCGGGGCTGATTGGCGGGGTGATGGTGGGGCTGGTGACGGGCAAGGCACTCGCCCATGCGGTCGGGCGTCCGCTTATTGCCGTCAACCATCTGGAGGGCCATGCCCTTAGCCCAAGGCTCGCCAATCCAGACCTGCATTTTCCCTATCTCTTATTGCTCGTTTCTGGCGGGCATTGCCAATTGCTCTTGGTCGAAGGCGTGGGCCGCTACCGTCGGCTGGCGACGACCATTGATGATGCCGCAGGCGAAGCCTTTGATAAGTCCGCCAAGCTATTGGGCCTTGGCTTTCCCGGTGGGCCAGCGGTGGAGCAAGCCGCCAAGGCGGGTGATCCGCGCGTCGTGCCGTTGCCGCGCCCCTTGCTGGGCACAAAGGAACCGCATTTTTCCTTTGCGGGCCTCAAAAGCGCCGTCTTGCGGGCGCGCGATGCCCAAATTCACCGGGCGGAAGATATTGCGGCCGCGTTTCAGCAAGCGGTTGTCGATTGCCTGATAGACCGCACGCAGCGGGCCATTGATGTAGCGGATGGGGCAACTGCCCTCGTTGTTGCAGGCGGTGTTGCCGCCAATCAGACGATCCGTGCCGCGCTGGAAGGGTTGGCGCAGAAAAATGGCATGCCCTTTTTTGCCCCGCCGCTTTGGCTGTGCACCGATAATGCGGCGATGATTGGTTGGGCCGGGGCAGAGCGATTTGCAGCGGGCCTGACCGATCCTCTGGATGTGATGGCGCGTCCACGCTGGCCGCTGGACCCGGATGCGGAAAAAGCGCGTGGCGCGGGGGAGAAGGCGTGAAGCTGGGCATTATTGGCGCTGGGGCTTGGGGAACCGCCCTTGCGCAAGTGGCCGCCTCAGGCGGAGAACACACGCTGATCTGGGCCAGAGAGCCAGAGGTTGTTGCGGCGATCAATGGACAGCGGGAAAACGCCGTTTTTCTGCCTGGGATAACACTGTCGGATCGAATTGAAGCAACGGCGGACCTTGCGGCAATGAACGTTTGCGATGCCTTGCTGGTGGTGACGCCGGCTCAGCATATGCGGTCGATTTTGGCCGATATTGCGGTTGGCAGCCGCCCCTTGATCCTCTGCGCCAAGGGGATTGAGGCAGGTAGCCAATTACTCATGTCGCAAGTGGCGTCAGTTGTGTGTCCATCTGCGCCCATTGCCGTTCTATCTGGCCCGACCTTCGCCCATGAGGTAGCGCAGGGGCTGCCAACCGCGATTACTCTTGCCTGTGAGGATGCGGCGGTCGGCCAAACACTGGCGGAGCGCATCGCTCAGCCGACATTTCGTCCCTATGCCAGCACCGATGTGAGTGGTGCGGAAATTGGCGGGGCTGTTAAAAATGTTCTCGCCATTGCCTGTGGCGTGGTAGACGGCGCTGGCCTTGGCCAAAATGCTCGGGCAGCGCTGATCGCCCGGGGGTTTGCCGAAATGACACGCTTTGGCCTTGCCCGCGGGGCACAGGCCGAGACATTGGCTGGCCTGTCTGGCTTAGGGGATTTGGTGTTGACCTGCTCCTCCACCAGCTCGCGCAATTTCTCGCTCGGCACAGGGTTGGGCGGAGGCTAGGCGGCCGCAGCGCTGCTGGCCGTTCGACGTCCGGGTGCGGCCGGGGCCTTTCCCGCGCCCGTCGTGCAGCAAGCGGCACGC
>JBJTAW010000202.1:0-8282 GCA_046091025.1 Chakrabartia sp.
TACGAGGCCGCCATGCGGCAGCGCAATCGCTTGCTGAGCGATGATATGCCTGCCGACCCAGAATGGTTGGCCGCGCTTGAGGCGCAAATGGCCAATCATGGCATGGCCCTAGCCGAAGCGCGCGCCGAGGTGGTGGCGGCGCTTTCAGAGCGGTTGAGGTTGCAGCCGGACGGACCATTTGCACGCGCCTCCTTGGCGCTGGAGGGGTGGACGGCGTCAGCCGATGTTCTGGATCAATTGCGACTCAATCGGTCGCGCGATGCCGCCGCCGGACGGGCGCTGATCGGCCCACATCGTGTGGATCTTTTGGTAACGCATTTGGCCAAGGGTCAGCTCGCTGCCCTGTGTTCGACGGGGGAGCAGAAGGCTCTGCTGCTGGGGATCATCTTGGCCCACGCGGCCCTGATCGCTGATCGCACGAGCCGCCCGCCCATTTTGCTTTTGGACGAAGTGGCAGCCCATCTCGACCCCATGCGTCGCGCGGCCTTGTTTGAGCAATTGCGAACGACGGGCGGTCAAGTGTGGATGACGGGAACAGAGGCCGCGCTCTTTGCCGAAGCCGGGGCGGGCGCCATGCGGCTCGTCGTTCAGGACGGCCAGGTCAAAGCTTAAGCGAGCGTCTTGCCCGTTTCCCGCAGATCAAGGCTTGCGGCAAAGAGTGGAGATTGGAGACGCTGAAACGCTCCCGGTGTCATCCCCATATATCGGCGAAACTCGCGATTGAGATGCGATTGATCAAAAAAGCGCAAAGCCGCCAGCTCTGCTTCATCGGCATGGCTCAACCCGCGCATTGCGGCTGCCATGTCGAGAAAGCGGCATCTCTGCAAAACGGCCTTTGGCGACAGGCCAAAGCTGGCAAGGCAGCGCCGCTCCAACTGACGTGGGGAAAGGCCCAGCAGCTTTGCCGCAGCCTCGACCTTGATGGTGCTGTCACTGCGGGCAATGGATTCAAAGCTTGCGACTACGGGGTCGACACGGTGGCGACCGACATGATCCAGCTGACGCTCAATCACTGCCTCTATCCGCTCGACACAGATTTCATCATTTGGTGCGTCTTTGACGGCAATCGTCAAGGCGTCGACAATCGCCGGGTCCCACGCCTCTTGCAGCGGAACAATACGGTCTGCAAATTGCGTTGCTGGGCAATCGACCAGCGATGTCCAAGCACTCGGCCGGAAGGAAAATGAGGCGATGGAAAAGGGGCCGCGCACCCGAACTTTAAGGGCCCGGCTGTTTGCGCCGAAAAGCAGGGGGCCATGGAGATTTTCCCACACGGTTCCCGTCCACCAAGCCCAGTCGCCGCGCAACAGAACCCGAACAAAGGCATTGTCGGCCATCGACAGGTCTTCAAATTCCAGCTCATCGGGAAGATTGGCGCTGACAAGATAATGGTGGCGCAAAAAGGGGAGGAGTTTTGCGCTTGGCGCAAAATTACGAGATGAAATCATTGCCCCCCCTCAAACGCAGTCTCTTGCCCCCAAATGGCCGGGGCTGTTCACCACAAAGTGCGGAAATTTACACGCAAAAAACGATGCAGCGATAAGATCTCGACCAAGATCAGTCTATATACGGCACAAGCGCAACGAACTTGCCGATTCACCTGCAAAAGGGCTAGGACTGTGTCATGATGATCGCATCCAATTCTCTCGACCTCATTGGCAACACGCCGATGGTTCGGCTCGAAGGTCCGTCGGCTGAGACGGGCTGTACTATTCTCGGCAAATGTGAATATGCAAATCCGGGCGCTTCGGTGAAGGATCGGGCGGCGCTATTCATTGTCGAAAATGCAGAGGCCAGAGGCGTTTTGAAGCCGGGCGGGACAATTGTGGAAGGCACGGCGGGCAATACCGGCATCGGCATTGCGCTTGTCGCCAATGCCAAAGGGTACCGCACGATCATTGTCATGCCCGATACACAAAGCCGCGAGAAGATGGATACGCTGCGCGCCTTGGGGGCAGAGCTGGTTTTGGTTCCCCCAGCGCCCTTCGCCAATCCGGGCCATTTTGTGCACACATCGCGCCGCATTGCAGACGAAACGCCGGGAGCCGTCTGGGCCAATCAGTTTGACAATATCGCAAACCGCAAAGCGCATATTCTGGGGACAGCGGAAGAAATTTGGGCGCAGACCGAGGGGCAGATTGACGGCTTTACCTGTGCCGCGGGCACGGGGGGCACAATTGCCGGTGTTGGCATGGGGCTGAAGGCGCATCGTGACGATATTGTCATTGCGTTGACCGACCCATTTGGGGCGGCGCTCTATAATTACTACGCCCACGGGGAATTGAAGGCGGAAGGTAGTTCTGTTGCGGAAGGAATTGGCCAAGGCCGCATTACTGCCAATTTAGAAGGCGCGCCCATCGACACCCAGTTCCGTATTTCTGACGAAGACGGACTGTATTGGGTGGCGCGGATGTTGCGGGAAGAAGGGCTATGCCTTGGCCTGTCATCTGGCATCAACATTGCCGGTGCCGTTGCCTTTGCGCGCCAATTGGGGCCGGGGAAAACAATCGCGACGATCTTGTGCGATACGGGTTTCCGTTATTTGTCGACGCTCTATAACCCCCAATGGCTGCGGTCGATGGGTCTTCCAGTTTTTGACTGGCTAAAGGAGGCTCCATGACGTCGCGAGATGGATATGATGATCGACGCGAAAGTTGGCGGCGCATCCGGGTTGGCCTGACAGGATTGGTCGGCATTTTATTGATCATTGGTCTGGCGAGCGCGATGCTGGAACGTATTGGCCCAAGCGCAAGCCCAGTGGAGGCGACGCGCAGCGGAGAGGCTACCAAGCCTGCTGAGACCAAGAATGAGCCTTTGGCTGAATTGGGGGTTGCGCCGGGTGCGGCGGCCCCTGCTGATGAAGGCAGTGCTCCCAAAAAATGAAACGGGGGCTGCTGGCGGCCGCGCTGCTGGCAGGGTGCAGCCCATCCGGGTCGAGCACGGAGCGGCCCAATCTCCATCTGCTCACATCGCCGTCTCTCTTCTGGGGGGAGGGCGATATTGCCTCGGCCGTGCAGCACAAAACGGAGCGTCCGCCGCTTATCCGTTATTTGGAGGCCGCATGGCGGGTTGTGCCGTTAGATATTGCGCGGCCGGAGCAGCTTAGGCCTGTCTCTCTTCTCTTAATCATCCAGCCCCAAGCCCTTGCGCCCGATGAGCTGGTCGCCTTGGATGACTGGGTTCGCTCCGGAGGTCATGCTTTGATCCTTGCTGATCCCGATATGGGTGGAGCGTCTTCTCAGAAAAAGGGGGATGCCCGGCAGCCGCCGCCATCTACCTTGCTCTTGCCATTGCTGTCCCATTGGGGCCTGACTTTGGTTCCCGATCCACCGGGTGCGCCGCTGCGTTTGATCCGTTCTGCAGACGGGCTGGTTCCAGCCCCCGGCAGCGGCCGCTGGATCAGCCGGACTCGGGACTGCACGGTCATTGCCTCGGTTATCGCGCGCTGCGCCTTGGGCAAAGGCATCGTTGTGAGTGTGGCTGACGCAGATTTTGTGATTTCGGCAAAAGACTCGCCAACACAAGAGGCCGGGCAGAAGCTGATGGATGAGCTTCTGGAGGGCCTCGGCCCAGATCAAAAGAGAACAAAAGAAGAAAATCAAACTGAAAGGGGGAGGATTTAGACGCAAATCACTCAATTGAGGCCTGAAATCCCCATTTCACCCGTGAAATCCCTTGCCGTCCCCAAAAATCGCTGATAGTCAATCTATCCGTCAGATTGGGGCGGGGCTGTCCTGATTATTTTTTGAATTGGCCGGGCGCGGCAGGGTGCTGTGATCCGGGATTGGCCCGCCTTTGCCCCCGTGACGCAGAGGGGTGTTGTGGGCGACAGAGAGCTATTCAGGGGACATGCACTGAACGCGATTGACGGCAAAGGCCGCGTCGCTGTTCCCGCTTTCCTGCGCTCTGCAATTGAGAAGAACGGCGATGGCCGCGTTCTCATCATCGCCAAACACCAGCAAGATCCCTGCCTAACCGGATATGATCGCGGCTGGTCGCGCCTTTTGCATGATCGGCTGGAGCGCGAGGAAGAGCGCGAGCGCGCCGCGGGCCGTGACTTTGACTATTTCAACAGCAACCGCCGCGCCTTTGGCTTGGTTGAAGAAGTGCCCTTTGACGCCAGCGGGCGCTTTATCTTGCCCACATTCTTCCGGGCGAAGGCGCAGTTGACGGAACTCGCCTTCTTCTTTGGCACGGGCAATACATTTGAAATCTGGAACCCCAATCTCCTCATCGACACGCCCGGAATTGATGAGGAAACCAAGGATGTGGCTGCCTTTCTCATGGCAGAACGAGGTGTGCGATAATGCCCCAGATCGCACCCCATATCCCGGTCTTGCTGGATGAAGTCATCGATGCGCTCGCCATCAGCCCCGGCGAAACGCATATCGACGGCACCTATGGCGCAGGCGGCTATAGTCGCGCGATGATCAAGGCCGGCGCAAAGGTCATTGCCTTTGACCGTGATCCTGATGCCATTACAGCGGGGCGGGATGCCGATCTCCAAGGCCTAACCCTGGTCGAAGATCGCTTCTCCAACATGGCCGCGCATATTGACGCACCCGTTGATGGGGTGACGCTCGATATCGGCGTGTCTTCCATGCAGATTGATCAGGCCGCGCGGGGCTTCTAATTTCAGAGCGATGGTCCGCTTGATATGCGGATGGAGCAATCTGGCGAAAGTGCCGCAGACTTCGTGAATACGGCTGACGAAGCTGAGATTGCAGATGTCATCTACCGTTATGGGGATGAACCCAAATCGCGGCGCATTGCGCGCGCCATTGTCGCTGCCCGCCCCTTGACGCGCACGGCCGAGCTTGCAGCCGTCGTGCGGAAAGCAAGTGGCTGGCGCACAGGCCAGAAAGCTGATCCGGCAACCCGGACATTTCAAGCCATCCGCATTCACATCAACCGTGAACTGGGTGAGCTGGACGAAGGTCTTGTTGCGGCAGAAAAGGTTTTGAAGCCGGGCGGACGTCTGGCTGTTGTGACCTTTCACAGCCTTGAAGACCGCATTGTAAAGCGCTTCTTGCGGGACCGTAGCGGGCAAAACCCAGCTGGGTCGCGCCATATTCCGGTTGTGGCATCCCAAGGCCCTGCGGCAACCTTTGAAGCTGTGGCCAAAGCCGTTCGGCCATCCGAGCGCGAACTAAATCATAATCCCCGCGCGCGATCAGCAACATTGCGTGTCGCGCGCCGCACAACCGCCCAATCCCGCCCTTCAGACATCAGAGGTGCTGCATGATCGCTCACAAATTTCGTCCCGTTGTTTGGGTCGTCGGGTGCGCTTTCGCCGCGACTGCCCTTTACACCGTTTCACTGGGTGTTGCATCAGAGCGCACGCGCATGGAAGATTTGGATCAGCAAATCGCCATGACGCAGCGGGATATTCGACAGCTTCAGACGGAAATGGGAACGCGGGCCTCCCTGCGGCAGCTTGAGCGCTGGAATGGTGAGGCGCTTGCGTTGTCGGCCCCGAAGGCGGGGCAATTCCGGGCGACAGAATCGGCCTTGAAGTCGCTTGATGGTGGCACATTGCCCGCCGATGGTTTCACCCCGCCGCCCGTTATGGTTGCGGCGGCAACGCGCGCTGCAACGGTGCCGACGGCTCCTGCTGCACAGAAAATTGCTATGGCATCTCCCGTCGCTGCGCCTGCTCCCTCACCGACCAACAAGGTCGTGAGCAGCAAGCCGCAGGCGACACCTAGCAAGGCGACGCCCAGCAAGGTAACGGCCGCCAAGGCCCAGCGATTTGCGATGCTTGACCGTGCTCTGGTGGACAAGCGGACTCTCAATGAAATTCTGGTGCGCGCAGAAAGCGAGAGCCAGACGGGAGCTGGAAAGGGTAAAACGGCTCCGTGACAACGCTCGTCGCCCGGACGGACCGGACACGCTACGCCAAATTTAAGGAACAGTCGCTCGCGATTGCCCATCAACGGCTGATGGTCCTGATGCTTCTTTTCGGCGCGGTGGCATGTGTCATCGCGCTTCGGCTTTTGTGGCTGACGGTGTTTTCAGATGGCGCGAATGGCCGTCTGGGGCCGGATGCCCTTTTGCCGCCTCGTGCCGATATTGTAGATCGCAATGGTGAAGTTCTTGCCCGCACAATTGATGCTTGGTCAATTGGCGTGCATCCTGACCGCCTTCTCAATCGCCCGGCTGATCTCGCGCCGAAGCTTGCGGCGCTAATGCCAGAACGGACAGAGGCAGAATATCTAAAGCTTCTGAAATCGGGCATGACCTTCACCTATTTGCGCCGCCGCGCCATGCCGGAGCTGGTGGCCAAGGTGAACGCGCTGGGGGAACCCGCCATGGCCTTTTCGCGAGAGCCTGAGCGCCTCTATCCGCAATTGACGCTGGCAGCGCACGTGCTCGGCTATACCGATATGGATGGCAAGGGTGTCATGGGCATGGAGCGTGTTCTGGACGCCCAGTTGACGGATAAGGTGGGGCGCAAACAACCCGCCGTTCTGTCCATCGACAAGCGGGTTCAGGCCGCGATGGAATCTGAATTGTCAAATGCTGTGGTCAAGCATCAGGCTCTGGGGGCCACCGGCCTTGTTCTTGATGTGCGCACGGGGGAATTGCTGGCGATGGTGTCTTTGCCGGTGTTCAATCCTAATAAGATCAGCCAGGCAAACCCAGAATCTTTGCGAAACAATGTGACGCAGAGCGTCTATGAGCTGGGATCGACATTCAAGCCGATTGCGATTGCCGGGGCAATGGATGCGGGCGTCGTTGCGTCCATGTCCAAACGCTATGATGCAACCGCACCCCTGAAGGTTGGCAAGTTCACGATTAAGGATGATCACCCGCTCAATCGGTGGATGAACGTGCCGGAAACGCTTGTGCATTCGTCGAATATTGTAACCGCCCGCATTGCCGATGAAATGGGGCAACAGCGTATGGAAGCTCTGTTTCGGCGCATGGGCTTTTATGAGCCGCCTTATATCGAGCTGCGAGAAAAGGGGCGGACGCTTGTTCCCGGCTATTGGGGTAGAACTACGGTCATGACGACGGCCTATGGCCATGGCATCGCCATTACGCCGCTGCAATTGGCAACGGCCTATGCCGCTTTGGTGAACGGCGGGTTCTGGCGACCAGCGACGCTGATGAAAGTCGCTCCGGATAAGGCGCCAAAGGGTCGCCGTGTCATATCGGCATATGCCAGCGAGATGAGCCGAAAGCTGCTGCGGCTGATTGTCACAGACGGCACAGGTAAGCGTGCAGAGGTTGCGGGTATGCGGGTCGGCGGCAAGACAGGAACAGCAGAAAAGCCGGGTGCTGGCGGCTATTCGCGCCATGTGAATGTCTCAACCTTTGCCGCAGTTTTCCCAATGGATGCGCCGCGTTATGTTGTTGTTGCCATGCTTGATGCGCCGAAGGGCACGGCCGACACATATGGCTTCACAACCGCCGCTTGGACGGCAGCGCCCGTTGTGGCCAATGTTATCTCTCGCACGGGCCCCATGCTCGGCGTCTTCCCAGACCCGTCCAAGGATATGCAGCTTGATGAGTTGCGGACGTTGATTTGGAAAGAAAAAGAGGAGGCGGAATGAAACTCGGCAGTCTCCTCGGTACCGATGACCAGACGCCTGTCACAGGCTTTGCCATCGACCATCGCAAGGTCGCTCCCGGCACGATCTTTGGCGCATTTGAGGGCGCGAAGGTCAATGGGGAGGATTTTATCGAGGCGGCGATTGCCGCAGGCGCGGTGGCCATTGTCGCTCGGCCGGGCGTTCGGGTTGAGGGCGCTGTCCACATTGCCAGCGATGAACCGCGCCGCAGCTTTGCGCTGTTGGCGGCACAGTTTTTTCAGCCTTTTCCGGATATTTGCGTCGCGGTAACCGGCACCACTGGGAAAACGTCGACCGTCGAGATGACGCGCCAGCTGTGGCGCATGACGGGCCATCATGCCGCATCAATCGGAACATTGGGTGTCACCACCGGTGATGATCGTGTGGTCACGGGTCTCACGACCCCGGATATTGTGACCTTCCTGTCACACATGGCTGGCTTAAACCGCGAAGGCGTGAGCCATGTCGCCTTTGAAGCGTCCAGCCATGGCTTGCATCAGTGCCGGACAGAAGGCCTGCCCGTGCGCGCGGCAGCTTTTACGAATTTGAGCCGAGATCACCTTGATTATCATGGCGACATGGTAAACTATTTCACCGCCAAAATGCGCCTATTTTCTGAAGTGGTAGACGGCGATGGCGCAGTCGTGGTCTGGGCGGATGCGGGGGAATATTCCGCGCGGGTGATTGACCTTGATCGCGAACGTG
>JBJTAW010000203.1:0-7429 GCA_046091025.1 Chakrabartia sp.
CTGTTGGCTTCAGGATGCGGGCTTGCCCCTTGCCATCATAGCCGAACCGCGTTGTCTTCAACAATGCCGGCGTCCCGATGCGGGCAATGGCAACGTCCAGATCAGCCCGGCTGGTGACTTCGGCCCAATCGGCCGTGCGGCCGCCGCAGTCTGTTGCAAACTGCTTTTCCCGAATTCTGTCCTGCCCGATTTCGAGCGCATCGATCGGCGGATAAAGCGGTGCATTGTCTGATATGGATCGAAGAGGGGCCGGATCCACATTCTCAAATTCAAATGTGACGACATCGACCGACTTGGCAAAGGCGGCAAGGGCGGCGGCATCGCCATAATCCCCCTGTACCCATTTGGCGCACACATCGGCGGCCGGGCCGGTTTTCTCTGGGGCATAAATGAAGCAACGATAGCCAAGCTGTGCGGCCGCCATGCTCAACATACGGCCAAGCTGGCCGCCACCGATAATGCCAATCACTGCGCCGGGAGCCAGGGTCGTCATGCTGGTTCGGCTGCCACATTGTCGGTCTGCGCCTGCCGCCAAGCCGCCAAGCGCTCGGCAAGATCAGAATCATGAAGCGCGAGAATGGCAGCGGCCATCAGGCCTGCATTTATGGCCCCTGCTTTGCCAATGGCAAGCGTCCCGACAGGAATGCCGCCGGGCATTTGGACAATCGACAAAAGGCTGTCCATGCCGCTCAGCGCATTGGATTCAACGGGAACCCCCAGCACAGGAAGCTCTGTCATCGCGGCGGCCATGCCGGGCAAATGGGCAGCCCCACCAGCACCCGCAATAATGACGTTCAGGCCCCGGCCTTTGGCAGATTTTGCATAATCGACGAGGCGATCTGGCGTCCGATGGGCGGATATGATGCGTGTTTCATGGGCAACGCCAAGTGCGGCGAGAATTTCCGACGCATGGCACATGGTGGCCCAGTCTGACTGACTGCCCATGATGATGCCCACAAGCGGCGCGGTTGCTGTCATGTTGCTGGCCCTGCTCTCATTCTGTCTCAAGGCCCAAAGGCCTTAACCATGTGAAGGACGAAGCGCAATCTGCCCTGTTGCGCGGGAACAGTCGGGCCGGACTGCGGTTGGTGGATGCATGGTCAAATTAACCTGCTGTCCGCAAGACTTTGTGTCGATCCCGCCGAGAGCGGCACCCAATAATTCGAAGCTCCGTTTAGAGGAGGATAGGGCGGCGTTGCTGCGCGAAGAGGATGCATTGCGTGGCCGAATCGTTGAGCTTGAACAAATGGCCAATACCGACCCAATGACGGCCCTTGCCAATCGACGCGCCCTAGACCGCGAGATGGTGCGCGCGCTTGCAACAGTCGACCGGCACGACATGCCCTATGCCTTTGCCTTGCTTGATGTCGACGCGTTGAAGCGGATTAATGACGGGCATGGCCATTTGGCGGGAGATACGGTTTTGCGGCGTCTCGCTATCGGTTTGCGCGATAGCTTTCGCCGGACGGATATCGCCGCACGATTGGGCGGGGATGAATTTGCCTTGATCCTGCCGCGCGTCTCGCTGGATGAGGCGCAGGCCCGTCTTGCCCGCTTCATGGCGGACTTTAGCGGGCATGATATTGTCTCAGGCTCTGCGCGGTTGCGGGTCAGCGTATCTGCCGGGCTGACCGAAATTCTACCGCGCGATACAATGGCGCGGGTGATCAGCCGGGCGGATGCGGCGCTGTATCAGGCCAAGGCGGCTCAGCGGTCCGCCAGATAATAGCGGTCCCGCGCGGTCAGATCCTCTGCCAGATCATAGACGATTGGTTGCCCCGTTGGGATATCAAGGCCCGTAATTTCATCATCGGGAATGTTGGACAGATGCTTCACCAGGGCGCGCAGGCTGTTGCCGTGCGCCGAGATGAGCACGCGCTTGCCTGCCTTAAGGTCGGGCGCAATGCGGCTTTCCCAATAAGGGATAACACGCGCAATCGTATCTTTCAGGCTTTCCGTCGCGGGAACCTTGATCCCGGCATAGCGGCGATCCTTGGACAGATCATAAGGGCTGCCTGGTTCCAGCGGTGGGGGTGGCACATCAAAGCTGCGGCGCCAAATTTTAACTTGTGCCTCGCCATGCTTGGCGGCTGTCTCTGCCTTATCCAGGCCCGTCAGTCCGCCGTAATGCCGCTCATTCAGGTGCCAGTCCTTCTCCACCGGAAGCCAGAGCCGCCCCATTTCCTCCAGCGCAAGGTTGAGCGTTTTGATCGCGCGTGTTTGCAGCGAGGTGAAGCAACAGTCGAAATCTAGCCCCTTGTCGCGCATTAGTTGGCCTGCTGCGCGTGCTTCAGATGCTCCCTTTTCGGTTACATCGACATCCCACCAGCCGGTGAAGCGGTTTTCCAAATTCCAGCTGGATTGGCCGTGGCGGATGAGAACAAGGGTGGGCATGAATTGTGTCTCCTGTCGGGGATGTCGAGCCTCTAGCCAGAGTGCGCCGCCGCTGGCAAGCGCACGCCTTTGTCGCTGGGCCTTAGCGGGGGTTGCGCGTGAGGCTTTCTTCCATGCGGCGTAATTGCTCTTCTGTTGCAGGCTGCTGGTGCTGTGCTTTCCAGTCTGTATAGGCCATGCCGTAAATCAGGGCGCGTCCATCTTCCCTGGGCATCTTGCCTGCTTCGGCGACCCAATCGCCAAGGCAATTGCGGCAAAATCCGGCTAGACCCATCAAATCAACATTCTGGGCATCGGTGCGATGTTGAAGATGCTGAACAAGTCGCCGAAATGCTGCCGCCGCCGTAGCGTCATCAAGTGTATTTATATCCATAATCGCCGGGCCTCTTGATTGAATGGTTCCCAATAGCCGCTATGAAGAAGATCGAGAAGTGGAGTAAGTTTTGACCCAGTATCTGCCCCCGCGTGGCCGAAAAGTGCGTATTCTAGCAACCCTTGGCCCAGCAAGCCGCAGCCCAGAGATGATTGGTAAGCTATTCCGCGCCGGGGCGGACGCGTTTCGCATCAATATGAGCCACGGGTCGCAGGCGGATCGGATCGAGATTTTTCAATCCATTCGGGCGCTGGAAAAATTGCACGGTCGGCCCACGACCATTCTTGTCGATCTGCAAGGGCCAAAGCTGCGTGTTGGCCGGTTCAAGGATGGCAAGGTTGATCTGGTAAAGGGCCGCAGATTCCAGCTCGATATGGATCCCGCGCTGGGCGATGAAAAGCGCGTATGCCTGCCGCATCGGGAGGTGATTGAAGCGCTGGAGGCTGGCTCGCGCCTTTTGCTGGATGATGGCAAGCTCGTGCTTCGCGTGACCGAGATTGGCACAAAGGCGCTGATGACCCATGTCGAGGTGGGGGGTGTGCTTTCGGACAATAAGGGACTGAATGTGCCCGATGTTGTCGTGCCGCTGGCCGCATTGACAGAAAAAGATCGGTCCGATCTCGCCTTTGCTATTGACCAAGGGGCGGACTGGATCGCGTTGTCCTTTGTGCAGCGGCCGGAAGATGTGGCCGAAGCGTGCAAGCTGATCGGCGGCAAGGCCGCTTTGCTCGCCAAGATTGAAAAGCCCGCAGCACTTGACCGGTTGGAGGGCATACTTGAGCTTGCCGACGCGGTGATGGTTGCGCGCGGAGACCTTGGCGTCGAACTGCCGCCAGAAGCCGTGCCGCCTGCCCAAAAGCGGATTGTGGAAACAGCTCGCAAGCTCGGCAAGCCCGTTGTCGTTGCAACGCAGATGCTCGAATCAATGATCAAGGCCCCTACGCCAACGCGCGCTGAAGTGTCGGACGTTGCCACGGCCATTTATGACGGGGCCGATGCTGTGATGCTCTCTGCTGAAAGTGCGGCAGGGGATTGGCCGGAAGAAGCCGTCAACATGATGGATCGTATTGCGCTGAGCGTTGAGGGCGACAAGGGCTATAGCGCGCGTCTGCATTTTACCGAGACGGACGCGGACCCGACAACGGCAGATGCGCTTGCTGCTGCTGCCTTTGGCATTACGCAAACCGTCTCTGCCAAGGCGATTATTTGTTATACAACATCTGGTTCAACCGCGCGCCGCATCGCGCGCGAACGCCCCGGCGTGCCGATCCTTGTCCTGACCCCCAAAATGCGGACTGCCCGCGAAACTGGCCTGCTTTGGGGCACGCATCCGGTGCATACGCGCGATGTCCATTCCTTTGAGGAAATGGTGGCCAAGGCCAAACGCATGGCGCTGCGCCATGGGCTGGCAAAGGGTGGGGATCGTGTGGTCGTTATGGCCGGCGTCCCCTTCGGAACGCCGGGCGCCACCAACGTCCTTCACGTGGTGCGCCTCACCGGCGATGAGTTGAAGGGGCATAAGAGCTAAGCCGGGCAATATTTGCTTGCGCTTGCGGGCCGCTCCGGGCGATGAAGATGGCTATTGTCATATGAACGGGCAGAATAGCTCGGCATCGTCAGGGAGATTGGAATGAACCGGATTTTCGCCGCAACGGCCGTTGCACTTGTGTTGGCTGCACCCGCTTTCGGTCGGGAGCCACCTGCCCCTGGCAGCGTGACACGCGCTACGGCGGAGGCGAATGCCCGCGTCGCAACCCAACTCCCTTTGAATGATCCATCGGATTTTGCTGACGCGACGCGTGGGCGCATTGCGCAAATTGAAGGTGGCGTCATCCGCAATGCCAAGGGGGATGTTGTTTGGGATGCCAATGCCTATGCCTTTATCAAGGGGGATGCACCGGCCAGCGTGAACCCCTCTCTTTGGCGTCAGTCAAAGCTTAATGCCGAACATGGCCTGTGTGAGGTGGTGCCCGGTATCTATCAGATTCGGGGCTATGATATTTCGGTGATGACGATCATCCGGGGCAAGACCGGCTGGATCATCGTGGACCCGCTGACGGCGGTTGAGACGGCCGCCGCCGGGATGGAGCTGGTGCGCAAGACGTTGGGTGATCGGCCCATCACAGGGATCGTCTTTACCCATAGCCATGGGGATCATTATGGCGGCGTGGCCGCGATTGCGACGCCAGAAGTGCTGGCATCCGGCAAAATCCCGATCATCGCGCCGCATGGCTTCACCGATGAGGCGATCAGCGAGAATGTGCTGGCCGGCATCTATATGGGCCGCCGTGCGGGCTTTCAATTTGGGGCCGCACTTCCAAGGGGTGTGACAGGCCAAATTGGGACTGGGCTTGGTCAGGCCTTGCCGGTCAATAACCAGGCCTCCTTCGCCCGCCCAACACTGGAAGTTGCGCGAGGTGCAGCACCCGTCGTGGTCGATGGTATTACGTTTGAGTTTATTGATGCGGCAGCCTCAGAAGCACCGGCTGAGTTCATGTTCTATCTGCCAGACTTTAAGGCGCTCAGCTCATCCGAAGTGGCAACCGCAACCTTCCATAATGTCCTGACGCAGCGGGGTGCCAAGGCGCGCGACACACTCAATTGGTCAAAGGCCATTGATGCGGCATTGCGCACCTATGGGGACAAGGCCGATGTGGTGTTTGGATCGCATAACTGGCCAAGCTGGGGTCAGGATAACGTCAAGACATTCCTGACCCATCATCGCGATACCTATCGCTTCATCCATGATCAGGTTCTGCGCCTTGCCAATAGTGGTGAAACGGCAACCGAAATTGCCGAGCAGGTGGGCGAACCCGCGCATGCCAAGACGGATTTTTCGACCCGCGGCTATTATGGAACCTATAACCACAATGCGAAGGCGGTTTTCCAATATTATTTCGGCTGGTGGGATGGTGTTCCCGCCAATTACAACCGTCACATCCCGACCGAGGAATCACAGCGCTATGTCGCGGCCCTGGGCGGCGCGAAAAAAGCCTTGGCGATCGGGATAAAAGCCTATGATGCGGGCGATTATCGCTGGTCGTCCACCGTCTTCAACCACATTATCTTTGCGGACCCGGCGAACCAGCCCGCCCGCAATTGGCTTGCGGCCAGCTATGAGCAGCAGGGTTTTCAGGCGGAAGCTGGCACTTGGCGCAATGTCTTCCTGCAAGCCGCACAAGAGTTACGCAACGGGGTGCCGCCATCGCGGCTCGATGTCGCGGGCGCAGGCGTGATCCGGGCCTTGCCAACATCCAACTTGATGGATGCGTTGGCCGCCCGGTTTAATCCAGCCAAGTCAACGCGTCCGAATACGACCGTTCAAATTGTCTTTAAGGACCGCAATGAAATGGTGGCGATGCATGTCGGCCCATCCGTGCTGTTCCCGAGCATGGGGCAGAAGCTGGATGCGCCAACAGCTACGCTGACGACCACGCGGGCCGTCTTTGATGGGATGATTCTTCAGACGGTTGATATTGGTGCCGCCATGCAGTCGGGGGATCTGCAATTCGCAGGCGACCCCAGCGTGATTGGGGCTCTGTTCGGGGCGTTGGACCGGCCCACAATGTCGTTCAACATTGTGACGCCCTAATTGGAAGAATTTCGACTGGGTTTGTGAGGGGCGTGGTGGAGCCGATTCGGCTTTCACCCGCCTTCAAACGGATCAAGCGCCCGATCCAAAAAAGATCAGGCGCTTGCCAAGGGCGTATGCCCCGATCATCAAAAGCGTCTGACGCGCCATAGGCGCGCAGATGCGCCGGGATTAGCCCTGGCGCGCCTTGAAACGCTTTTGCGTCTTGTTGATGACGTAGGTGCGGCCGCGACGACGAATCACGCGGTTATCCCGGTGGCGGTCCTTGAGCGACTTGAGTGAATTGCGGATCTTCATGATCGCTTGCCTGTTCTAAGATAAGAATGAAAAATGAAGGCTGCCGCCTAAAGAGCGCATTGATCAAAGTCAAGGCAAGGGCCGCCAATTAAGGAGCATTATCGATGCGAAAGCTTTTTCCTCTCGTCCTCCTTCTGGGCGTTTCCGGCTGTGCGGCCTCCATTCCCCTTGTGCAAGTGACGCGTTTCCATCTCGGCACTACGCCGATGGCGGGCACTCTGGTCATTGAACCAGCTGCCGACACGGCGTCCGATAAGCTGGAATTTGGGGCTTATGCGGCCGCTGTTCGGCGCGAAATGACCCGTCTGGGCTATAGTGATTCGGGCGCGCCCGCCTATCGTCTGATTTTAAGCTATAGCCGGTCAGAGCGCACGGTCGCGCGCCAATCGCCCGTGACCGTGGGGATTGGCGGCGGCTCTTCCGGAGGTGGCATTGGAGTGGGCATTGGCACCACCTTTGGCCTTGGTCGAAAGACCGAGTCGCTGGTCGATACGCGGCTGAGCGTTCAGATGAAGCGCGCCAGTGATGATCTGGTCGTCTGGGAAGGGCGCGCCCAGACCGAGGCTCCAAACACCGCTCTAGCGGCCCAGCCGAGCCTTGCAGCCGATAAGCTTGCCCGTGCGCTGTTTCAGGACTTTCCGGGGGAGTCCGGACGCACTATCACCATTCCATGACGATCAGCATCAGCGCCGGCTTTGACAGCGGCAACATCCATGTCCTTTCGATTGAAGGCGACACCGCCCAATTGGAGATTCGCAAGGACGCCCATTCTG
>JBJTAW010000204.1:0-2807 GCA_046091025.1 Chakrabartia sp.
GCGGCATCATGCAGCGGCTTGAGCGCCACAACCAGCTGCGCGGTCGAGCACTTGGGGTTGGCGATGATGTTCTTCCGGCGATACCCATCAATGGCATCCGGGTTCACTTCGGGCACGATCAACGGCACATCCGGATCCATGCGATAGAGCGAGCTATTGTCGATCACGACGCAGCCGGCGGCGGCGGCCTTGGGCGCATAAATGGCCGTTGCATCTGACCCGATGGCGAACAGCGCAATGTCCCATCCGGCCCAATCAAAATGTTCGATATTCTGGACTTTGAGGGTTTTGCCAGTTTCGCCAAATTCAATGACATCACCCTGCGACCGGGATGAAGCGACGGCCGCCAGTTCCTCAATCGGAAATTCGCGTTCGGCCAGAATGTTCAGCATTTCCCGGCCCACATTGCCCGTGGCCCCTGCAACAACGACACGATAGCCCATGGTCAGTTCCTTCAGTTCGTTTTGTGTCACCCCGGCACATGCAGGAATGACGATGGTTCAATATCACGTTCAAAAAGAAAGGGCCGGAACCCTGGTGTGGATCCCGGCCCTTTCGGCTGTTCGGTTGTTACACGAACGTGCGGGATCAGGCCTCGTCGGCCGTTTTCTTCGCAGCGTCGGTAATTCGCGTGTCACGACGTTCGGCGATACGCGCCGATTTGCCGCGACGACCGCGCAGATAGTAAAGCTTGGCACGACGCACAGCGCCCTTACGGACGACTTCGATGCTGTCGATATTGGGCGAATAAAGCGGGAAGACACGCTCCACACCTTCACCAAAAGAAATCTTACGAACGGTGAAGTTCGATCCCATGCCCTTGTTCGAACGCGCAATGCAGACGCCTTCGTAATTCTGGACGCGGGTACGCTCCCCTTCGACAACCTTCACGCCGACACGCAGTGTATCGCCGGGACGGAAGTCAGGCGTCTTTTTGTCTGCGGTCAATTTTGCGATCTGTTCCGCTTCGATCTGTTGAATGAGGTTCATGATGCCTCACTTGTCCTTCTTGTTCTTGCGCCACGCGTCAGAGGCAGGCTGGTCCCGAACACCACTAGGGCGCTCCCAAAGGTCCGGCCTGCGTAACCGAGTATCATCCTCCGCCCGTTGTTTCCGCCAGGCAGCGATGTTCGCATGATCCCCTGATCGCAGCACTTCAGGGATCGTGCGCCCTTCCCACAAAGCAGGTCGGGTATAGTGAGGATATTCGAGAACACCTTTTTCAAACGACTACTCATCTCCACTTAAGGTTGCGCCCATTACGCCGGGGATCAAACGAATGCAAGCATCGAGCAGGGTCAAAGCCCCCAATTCCCCCCCGGAAAGCACGATATCCCCCATAGAGACCTGCTCAATCTGGGGGCGCGCTTCAAACAGCCGTTCGTCAAAGCCTTCGAATCGCCCGCACAAGATGATGACGCCGGGGCCGGCGGCCAGCTCGCGAACCCGCGCCTGCGTGATCGGCGTGCCGCGCGGAGTCATCGCGAGAATGGGGATATTGCTGTGCGCCGACACCACATGATCGACAGCGGCGGCCAGCACATCCGCCTTCAAAACCATCCCCGCACCGCCGCCTGCGGGTGTATCATCCACGGTGCGATGCTTATCGGTCGCAAAGTCGCGGATCTGAACGGTGGAAAGCGCCCATTTCCCGTCCTCCAACGCGCGGCCCGCAATGGAATGCCCCAAGGGCCCAGGAAACATATCCGGGTAAAGTGTCAGAATATGTGCGTCAAAGGGCACAATCAGCCGTCCGCCGCAAAGGCGGCATCAATGACGATATGGTTTTCAGACCAACTGGGCACAGCATCTGCGGTCATCGGCACCATGAAGGTGCGGCCATTGGCGCGTTCGATTTCAAGAACATCGCTGGCGCCATAATTCTCAACGGCAATGCAGGTGCCGATCAGGTCCCCCTGCGCCGTCTGGCAGGGCAAGCCAATCAAATCTGCATGATAATATTCCCCCTCCCCAAGGGGGGAGAGCGCATCGCGCGCGACGGTGAGTTCTGTGCCGCGATGCTGTTCGGCGGCGGTGCGATCCGCAATTTCATCAAAGCGCGCAATGGCGCCGTGGCTGCCCGCGCGAACGGAGTTGAGGGTCAGTGCGCCTTCATTAAACTGAATGTGCACCATTAGGCTGGCCACATCATCTGTGAACAGCTTGAGGCGTACCTCCCCCGTCACGCCATGCGCGCCTGTAATGACGGCAAGGATGACGGGAGAATGTGCCAAGGCTTAGCCCTCAGCCTTTTCCTCAGCCGCAGCTTCGGCAGGAGCTTCGGCAGGAGCTTCTTCGGCCACAGGCGCTTCTTCAGCGACAGGTGCAGCTTCTTCGGCAGCAGGAGCTTCTTCAGCGGCAGCTTCCTCGGCAGGAGCTTCCTCGGCGACAGCTTCTTCTACAGGCGCGTTGGCGGCTTCTTCAGCAGCCTTTGCAGCTTCTTCGGCTTCCGCAATCTTAGCCAGCTTTTCTTCAGCGCGTTCCTTCGCCTTGTCGCCGGGCTCTGCCTTTTTCGGGTTGTTGCGGGCGGCACGTTCCTTCAGGCCAGCAACATCCAAGAAACGGGCAACACGATCGGTCGGCTGTGCGCCAACGCCAAGCCAATGCTTGATGCGGTCGGAATTCAGCGTGACGCGGTTGGCATCATCCTTGGGCAGCATCGGGTTATAGGTGCCAACCTTTTCGATGAAGTTACCATCGCGTGGCGAACGGCTGTCGGCGACAACGATGCGATAATAAGGGCGCTTCTTAGAACCACCGCGCGACAAACGGATTGAAACTGACATTATTTTCTTCCTTCCAATGTA
>JBJTAW010000205.1:0-4175 GCA_046091025.1 Chakrabartia sp.
GTTCGGCATTGTGGCTAAGAATTCCATCCTTCTGATCGACTTCGCCTTGGAAGAGATGGACAAAGGGGTTCCCAAATTTGAGGCAATCATGGACGCAGGGCACAAGCGTGCACAACCAATTGTGATGACAACAGTGGCGATGGTCGCCGGCATGGTGCCGACGGCGCTCGCTTTGACCGGTGATGGTGCCTTTGCCCAGCCCATGGGTGTCACTGTGATTGGCGGCCTGATCGTGTCGACGTTCCTCCCGCTGCTGATTGTGCCGGCGAGCTTCAGTCTCGCGGTTGGCCTTGAAGGGCGGCTCGGCCCCTGGCTGCGCCACCATTTGACCACAGGTGGTGATGGGGAGGCGTCTCTTCATGCCCCCCGCCTCTTGCCCGTAAACCTGCTGGCGCGGATCAAGGCGCGGCTGTTACGTCGCGGTGCGGCGGCTGAGCCGGCTGAGTGACGCCATAGGCCGCCCGCCCAACAAACTTCTGCACCTGCCCGCCGCCGGGCTGTTTTCGGCGGCGGATGACGTCCGCCGCATGAAACGCATGGCAACAGCCATGCTGGTGGTGATGGGGCTAATCTATATCGCCACCCGCATCGTTGGGCCTGTTCACCCCGCTATTGGTTTTATTCAGGCCTTTGCCGAAGCCGCGATGGTGGGCGGCCTTGCGGATTGGTTTGCCGTCACTGCCTTATTTCGTCACCCGATGGGGCTGCCCATTCCCCATACAGCGATCATCCGGCGCAATAAGGACCGGATTGGGGAGGCGCTTGCAACCTTTCTAAAGACCAATTTCCTGACCCCCGCCGTGGTGGCGCGCCGGATGCGTCAAGTGGATATTGCGGGAGCCATTGGTCGGTTCCTGGCCAACCCGGACAGAGACGGAACGGGCCGATTGAGGGATGGAGCCTCGCGCTTACTCGCAGATATTCTGGAAAGCCTGGATGATGACCGGCTAGGCGGCGCTGCGAAATCTGCGCTGGTGGATCGCCTGCATCGGCTGGATGTCGCCCCGCTGCTTGGCCAGACATTGACGGCGGCGATGCGCGAAGGCCGCCATAAACCCTTGCTCGATGGCATTATCAACCGCGCCAGCCTGATCATCGCATCGAATGAAGTGATTATTCGGCAGATGGTTCATGACCGTGCTGGCCGCATATTGCGCTGGACTGGGCTTGATGAAAATGTGGCCAATGCCGTCATTACGGGGCTGAACAAGCTTGCCTTCGACATGGCGGACGACCCCGACCATCCCATGCGGCTGAAGATTGACGACATGCTTCTGGATCTCGCACAGGATTTGCAAAGCGATGCAGCAATGCAAGGACGCGTCAATGCAACCAAAGACAATCTGGTCGATAATCCGGCCATGCAAAGCTGGATTGATAGCCTTTGGCAACAGGGCCGATCTGCCTTGCTCCGCGCCGCGCGAGATCCGGATCGGGCGATGGCCGGCCGTTTGGGAGAGGCGCTGCGCCATTTCGGTGAAACCGTGCAAAATGAGGACGGCTTGCGGCGGTCGATCAATCGCTTCGCCCGGCGTGCCGCTGTCGGGGCCGCCGCCAGCTATGGTGATGGTATTGTAAAGCTTGTGTCAGAAACCATCCGCGGCTGGGACGCCGGAAAAGTGACCGAACGCGTCGAAAGCGCCGTCGGTCGGGATCTTCAATATATTCGCATTAATGGCACATTGGTCGGCGGGCTGGTGGGCCTTGCCATCCACGCGCTTGACGTTTGGCTCTAACCGTCGCTGACGCGCTCAACATCTGCGCCGACTGCTGCGAATTTCTCTTCAAGCCGCTCATAGCCGCGATCCAGATGGTAGACACGGGCAACCTGCGTTTCGCCATCGGCCACCAGCCCTGCGATAATCAGGCTCATCGACGCACGCAGGTCCGTTGCCATGACAGGAGCGCCAACGAGCCGCTGAACACCGCGGACAACAGCTGTCCGGCCCTTGACCTGAATATCCGCGCCCATACGGGCCAATTCGGGCACATGCATATAGCGGTTTTCAAAGATGGTTTCGGTCAACACGCTCGCGCCATTGGCCCGCAGCAACATGGCCATGAACTGGGCCTGCATATCGGTTGCAAAGCCCGGAAAGGGCGCGGTTGAAAGTGTTAAGGGATTAAGCTTTCCATCCGACGCCACGGTGATGCCGCCTTGGCGCTCTGTAATGTCTACGCCCGCTTCGCGCAGCGCAGCAAGGGTGGCGTGCATATCATCGGCGCACGCCCCATCCAGATCCACTTTACCGCCTGCTAGACCGACGGCGCAGGCATAGCTGCCCGCTTCAATGCGATCAGGCATCACGGCATAGGTTGCCCCGTGGAGGCGCTCCACGCCCTCTACGACCAGCCTTTCGGTCCCAATGCCGTCGATATGCGCGCCCATGGCGACGAGCAGACGGCATAGATCGACAATTTCTGGCTCTCGCGCTGCATTTTCGAGAATACATGTGCCCTTGGCCCGGACAGCGGCCATCAGCGCATTTTCCGTCGCGCCGACAGAGACAACCGGAAACACGATTTTGCCGCCGGGAAGCCGACCGTTTTTGGCACGCGCGGTCACATATCCTGCCGTTGTTTCAATCTCTGCACCAAACGCTTCCAGGGCCTTTAGATGCAGATCAATCGGGCGATTCCCAATGGCACAGCCGCCGGGAAGCGAGACTGTCGCTTCCCCTGCCCTTGCGAGCAATGGCCCCAACACAAGGATGGAGGCCCGCATTTTGCGGACAATATCATAAGGTGCCATGGTCGCGGTGACCTTGCCGGCCCGTAAGGTCATGACGCGGCCAAAATCCTCTGGCCGCGCGCCTTCAATCATCGTTGAACAACCAAGCTGGTTGAGCAAATGGCCAAAGCTGTCGACATCGGCCAAACGCGGTAAATTGCGCAACGTCAGCGGTTCATCAGTCAGCAGCGCACACGGCAGCAAAGTCAGCGCGGAGTTCTTCGCGCCGGAGATGGGAATGCGGCCATTGAGGCGGTTGCCGCCGCGGATAAGAATTCTGTCCATGTTCGGGCTTCTAACGTCCGCCCGGCCAAGGGCAAGCCCAAGCCAATAGAGTACCTGAATCCAGTCCGTCAGGCCAGAACTTGGGCCCCCGGCAAGCGCGCATCCTCACATTCGCTATCAACCAAGGCAATGAGATTGCGGTCGTCATGGTTCCAGGGGTGAAAACCGGGCAAGAAAAACGCCGCCCAAGGCTTGAGCAGGCGGCGCATCGGGCCGGGGTTGCCCAGCATATACCAAAGAATGCGGGCCTTTGCCTTCCATCCCTTAATCCCATCCTGGGCCAAGAGTTCAAGCATCCCATCAAAACGATTCGACCAGAAATTTTTGGTCACGAGCATCATCATGATGCTCTTGACTTTCCACCGCTTGAACCGGGTCCAATCGCGCGTGGCGTGCAGCCAAGTGTCATAGGCGACGCCCTTATGTTCGATTTCCTCAATCGCGTGCCATTTCCAAAGGTTGGCCTGTTCTTGATCCGCACCCTTAAAGGTGGTCGCGTCGGTGAGGAACTGCGCGGCAAGGATCGCGGTATAATGTTCCAACGCCATAGTGACGCACAGATTGAAAATTTTTGGCCGGCCCTTGGTCAGTTCCAGCGAATCTGTGACTTGCTGCTCAAGGATGGTGAGATCATAGCCTGCATCGGCAATGCGCTTATTGAAAGAGACGTGCTCACGCGAATGAATCACTTCCTGAACGACAAAAGCCTTAATCTCCCGCTCCAGCTTTTCCGGCGCGCCCTCGCGAAATGCCTTGACGCTTTCGATGAAAAACGCCTCTCCTTTGGGAAAGGTGATAGAGAGCGCATTGTAAAAAGCCGTTGCAATCGGGTCGCCACCCATCCACCACCGGGCCTGAGGCACGCTGCGGCCAAAGCGCCGGTCACGTGGCGTGATGGTCAGATCAAGGGGCGTCTTCAAGGTGGCGGCAGACATACGCGAATCTCTAGTTTGAAGCCCTAAAATTAAGGATTACTAACAAAGATGTCAATAGAACGTCGTCGCCTCTCCCCAGAAGAAAGCCGCGCAAGCGCGCTAGAGGCGGCAAGCGCGATTCTGATCGAAGCCGGGCCGCAGGCGGTGACATTAAAGGCTGTCGCGGCACGCATGGGCCGTACCCATGCAAATCTGCTTCACCATTTTGGCTCTGCTGCCGGGCT
>JBJTAW010000206.1:0-9741 GCA_046091025.1 Chakrabartia sp.
CCAAAACCCCTATGTGACGCAGGCGATGCTGGCACCCTTTCAACGCGCCGCCCGCGAAGGGCCGCCGCTTGTCTTGGCCGCGGGCAGGCTTGCGCCGCAGAAACGGCTCGACCTTTTGGTGGAGGCCTTTGCCCATCTCCCGCCCGGTGCGGTCCATCTCATCATCGCCGGGGAGGGCGGGGAGCGCCCGAAGCTGGAAGCGATCTTGAAGGCGCATGGGCTGGAAGATCGGGTCACGCTCTTGGGCTATGTGGCGGGTGTCACAGATTTGCTGCGCCGCGCAGATTTGATGGTCTTAACCTCAGTGTTTGAGGGCCTACCCGCTGTGGTGTTGGAAGCAATGGCCGTCAATTGCCCTGTGGTGTCCACCAATTGTTTTCTAAGCGCCCGCGCGCTGCTCGAGACATCGCCCGGATGCGGCATCATTGAGGAAGAGACGCCCGCCGCCGTCGCTAGCCTGATCCTTGCGCGATTGGCTGAGCCGCGCCCAACTGCTCTGCACCAGACTGCCCTGCGGTGGTCAATCGACAAGGGCATAGACAGCCATGTCGCCGGGTTGGAGAGCGCCTTTTTGCGACGACAGGTGGGCTAAATCAGCGGCTACAGGTCAAGGGTCATTTGCGCGTCCTCGGCCTTTGCCCGCGTGCGCCGCGCAGTTGCGCCCCGGCGTGCCCTTGGCCCTGCGCGCGACCCGTGTTTTTGAAATACCGCAGAGGCTTCTGCCTGCGCATCAGCCCGTTTGCGGCGGGCAAAAATCTGCTCCTTGGCAAAAGCGGACGCAACTTTGTGGTCGACAATAGGGGGCGGATAATCTGGCGCTGCCTCTGGGCCAAGCCGCCAGGGTTCATGAATCAGCGGGCCGCGTAGATGGGCGAGTTCAGGCACCCACTGCCGAATAAAGTCGCCCGTCGGATCTTGATCATGGCCTTGCTTCACGGGGGAATAGACCCGCACCGTGTTAATGCCCGTCTCACCAGACTGCATCTGACATTGTGACCAGTGAATGCCGGGTTCGTAATCAACAAATTTGCGCGCCAGTGTCAGGCCCGCTTCCTGCCAAGGCAGCCACAGATCATAGGTGGCAAAGGACATGAGCATGGCCCGCATACGAAAATTGATCCAGCCATGGGCTGTCAAATAGCGCATCGCTGCATCGATAAAGGGATAGCCCGTTCGCCCATCGGCCCAGGCGGCCATCATGTCTGGATTGCCCGGGCTGGGCCGCATGCCCTCATAAATGCGGGCAAAGGAGTGGCGTTCAATGGCGGGCTCACTCTCCAGCTTTTGGATGAAGTGGCAATGCCAATGCAGGCGCGCGATGAAAGAGCGCATGGACTGTGCCCAGCGCGTTCGGCCGCCGACCCCGCTAATGTGGAGATCTGCCATGCGGTTCTGCGCGGCTTGAGGCACCTCGCGCATCGAGAGCGCGCCAGAAGCCAGATAGGGGGACAGGCGCGAACAGGCCTCCTCCGCCGTGACGGGAGAGGACATTTCCCGAGTGTAATTTTGGCCGCGTTTGTTCAGGAAGCTTTCCAGAAGATCGAGCCCCGCGGCCCGACCTGGGTTCTGCATATGCCGGATGCCATCGTCGTCCAAGTCGAGGCCCGGCGTGGCGGGAAGAGAATTTGGGCGGGACGCCACCCACTCCACCTTGGGCGGGGGCAAAGATGGGGCAGACATAAGCCGATCCCATTGTCCTGCCCAGCGATCCCGATTGACCTTTGACCCCCGGACTACGCCAAAATTCCGGAGCTCCTGCCAATTGATGCCCTGACGTTTTGCCCAGCTGTTGACGCGCCGATCCCGCTTATATGTCCACCCATTGCCCGTTTCTTCATGCGACCAGAGCGTAAAAGGACCATAGTCTCGGCGCAGATCCTCAAGAATCTGAACGGCATCGCCGGTCTGGATCATGAGACTGCCCTGTTGTGCCGCAATGGCATTGCTCAGATCGTCAATGCAGCCGCGCAAGAACGCCCATTGGCGAAAGGACGTATCGGGCAAGCGCCAATAATCCGGTTCTATAATCACCAGCGGCAAAATCGGCCCATGGTGTGCTGCCTCGTGCAGGGCGGCATGATCGGCCAATCGCAGGTCGCGCTTGAACCAGAGAATCTGGAGCGTCATCGGGGCAGCAGCGTAGGGATTTTCTCCCGAAACGGGAAAAAGCCTTTGGTCGCATGTGGCCATGCGGCGGTGTCCCAATCGCGCCGGACACGATGGAGCGTAACGCCTTGAGCAGAGCCAGCCTGTGCCAGTGCCGTCAACTGATCCGCTATTGGTCCGATGGGCGCATAGGCGGTCACGATTTGCGAGACGCCCAATTTCTGGGCGATGGCCAGCGTATCGCCGGTCAGGATCGGCGCGCCGAAATGAGCGGCGGCCCGTTGCAGGCCATCCTCCAGCGCAGAGGACCGAAAGCCTGCGACTATTGTGCTGACAGTCTCATTTCGGGACTCAAGGGCTGCGATGCCGACAATCTCGGCCTTGCCCAGCGGCAGCGTTTCGGCCTGCAAATCTTCTTGCGTTAACAAAAGGAGCGTCGGCCCGGCGGGTGAAGCGTCTGCATCTGGAAGGGCAGTGGGTGGCGGTGCTGGCGCCGGCTGTGGGCCGGGGCCATGCGCCAGAGGGCCGGGGTGAAACCGCCCTTTGGTGAAGGTCGCAATGTTTTCCGGCGTGGCCAGATAGCTCTTCCCCAAGGTTTGGAGGCCCGCCACCCAGCGCCAAGACAGGGTGTTGGAAGCCGGATCGCCATCGAGCAAATGCCGCAGGAAAAAGGCGGCCCCCAATTGCCACGGCAGGTCGAGCGTAAAGATCCAGATGCTGGCAAACCACATGCGCGCATGATTGTGGAGATAGCCCGTATCGACCAATTCGCGGGCCCAGCTGTCAAAGCAATCAATGCCCGTCCGGCCCTCTGTTGCTGTACGAACGTTCGGCGCGTCTGCATCCAACAGGGCAAGATCAGCGTTCCAATCCCGCCAGATACTAGGCCGCATTTCCAGCCAGCCCTTCCAATAGGTGCGCCAAAAGACTTCCTGAATAAATTTTTCCGCATCCACAAAGCTGTGGCGGGCAAGCACGGCGCGGATGACCTCTTCCTCGGTGAGGAGCCGCAGGCGGATATAGGGAGAGAGGCAAGAGATATTGTGCCGATCTTCGGGGCTAAGATCATAGTTGCGCTCTGCGGCATAAGTGCACCCTGCATAGGGGAGGAATGCATTAAGCGCGGACAGGGCGGCGGCAAGCGTTGCCGGGCGAGGAAAATGAGCAGTCATGAGACGCCTTGTGTCGATTTTCCGACACCATGCCTATTTGGCAATGTGTATAGGGGGTGCGTAATCACCTCGGATCAGCTAGAGAAACTTACCATTGAAAGGCTTTTCAGTCGCAGCCTGAGTGTCAAAAAGCCGCCAAACCCATCTGGAAGGACGCGTTTTGAGCGTAACGGCATCATTTTTGGCTCTGACTTTGGCTGGCAGCAGCGTCGCGGCAGAGCCTGTGCTGCAAGACGCCGCGTCTCCACCTGCCGACGCGCCGACCAATGTGACCTTGCCTTCCACTCCCCCTTCTTTGCTTGCCGCTGCGCCGCCTGAAGATATCGTGGTGACAGCGAAACGGCGCGCCATTGCCGCCGTTCCGCTCGAAAATCTCAATGAAACCAGCTTTGAGGTCATCCAGTCTGTCGACAAAGCCTTTGTCGGCCCGGTCGCCATTGCCTATCGAGAGAAAATTCCCGGGCCGTTCCGATCTGGCATTCGCAACTTCCTCTCCAATATTGGCGAGCCAATTGTCTTTGTGAACTTCCTGCTTCAGGTCAAACCGGGCAAGGCCGCAAAGACCGTGGGCCGGTTTGCAATTAACTCAACCATTGGCGTTGCCGGAGTGGGTGATGTGGCGAAGAAGAAGCCGTTCCATTTGCCGCGCCGTATCAATGGGTTTGCATATACGATGGGCTATTATGGCGTGAAATCCGGCCCCTATCTCTATCTCCCCTTTATTGGGCCGACGACGCTTCGGGATGTGACGGGGCGGATTATGGATTTGATGCTGCTGCCCATTGGCGTGGGTAAACCGTTCAACAATCCTTATTATGCCTTCCCGGCAGGTGTTTTGAGTTCGCTCGACGATCGCGCCGAATTTGACGATGAGCTGCAACGGCTGCGGTCCCAATCAAATGATCCCTATGCCGCGTTGCGCGCCTATTATCTCAACCGCCGACAGGCGGAAATTGACGCGCTGCGGGGGAAGCCCTCTCCCCCGCCCGTTCCGGTACCCGTGACAAACTAGGTCAGCGGCGCCCGGTCAACATATGCCGGACATTGCCCTTTGTCTGAATGCTCAGCAGCAGAAGGTAGGGCAGCAAAAAGCCGGCCCCGCCAAAAAATGCGATGATCGCCAGCCCAAGCCCGGCGGGTGAAAACCCATTGCGCCAGGCCGTCCAAAGGGCGGAGATGGTCAGCAAAATCATGAAGTCTAGGTTGAACTGGCCGGGCCAGCCGAACTTCGCCATGTCCGCGAAAAAGATGGGCAGTAAATTCAGCCCATGTTTGGAAATGACCAGCCCGGTATAGATCGCCAGAACCAGCCAAGCCGCAATCAAATATGCACGCAACGCCATTGATCGAACCCTTCTCCTTGCCGCGGTACGTCGCGGCTTTGCGGCGGAAGCTATTGCGAAAATATGCAAACGACAAGCGGCCTGTTTCCTGCACGTCCAACGTTGCACTTGGGCCGGCTTTGGGGCATGGCCCGCTCCATGACTGATACACCTCCTGATCGTCTCTCGATCGATCCTTCGAACCCGCATTTCAACGCTGACGCGCTGCGTCGCGGCGTTGGCATTAAGTTTCGCGGTATCCAGCGCCAAGATGTGGAAGAATATTCCATAGCGGAAGGCTGGGTGCGCGTGCAGGCGGGTAAGACTGTCGACCGCAAGGGTCGGCCATTGCTCATCAAGCTGAATGGCCCGGTTGAGGCCTGGTTTGAGCATGCGGGCGAGGAGCCTGCGGCCGAGGCATGAGGCCGCCGCTCTTCTTTGGGGGGCAGGATTTTGAGGTTGCAGGCGGGCGTGCGCTCTTTTGGCCTGCCCGCCGGGCGCTGATTGTTGCCGATCTGCATTTGGAAAAAGCCAGCTGGTTTGCAGCACGCGGTCAGATGTTGCCGCCACATGATAGCCTTGCGACGCTTGAAGATGTGGCGAAGTTGGTGACTGCAACCGACGCGCACGAGCTTTGGTGTCTGGGCGATAACTTCCACGACCCGCATGGCCCGTCACGGCTGCTACCCGATGCGCTGGCATTGCTCGCCCGGCTAACGACCTCGGTAAGCTGGACATGGATCACCGGCAATCATGATGCGCATCTGCCCGCCAGTATCGGCGGCCATTTTGCCGATCTGGCAGAGGTGGACGGCCTTATCCTGCGGCATCAGGCCGATGCTGCTGAGACCCGACCAGAACTATCGGGCCATTTTCATCCCAAGCATCGCAGCACGGCGCGCGGGCGGAGCGTGACACGCCCGTGTTTTGTCGAGGGGCGATCAAAGTTGATTTTGCCCTCCTTTGGGGCGCTCACCGGTGGCATGGCGGCAACGGACCCAGCGATTGCCGAGCCTTTGTGTGGGATTGTGGCCATTCATGTGCCCGCCGGCGACAGGATGGTCCGCTTCACTGCCTAAGCTAAGGATGGATCAGCGCCAGCGCAGATTGCCCCGAGTCAAATCCTTGACGCTGCGCGCGCCCATGAGACGCATCCCCCGATCCATTTCGGCCTGAAGCTTGCCCAACACCCGCTCGACCCCAGGTTGGCCGGCTGCCGCCAGCGCATAAAGGTAAAGCCGCCCACCCGAACAGGCCTTGGCCCCGACAGACAAGGCCTTCAACACATGGCTGCCGCGCGTGATGCCGCCATCGCAAATGACATCAATCTTGTCGCCAACCGCTTCCACAATTTCGGCCAATTGGTCAAAGGGCGCACGGCCGCCATCCAGCTGACGCCCGCCATGGTTGGAGACCATGATCGCCGTTGCGCCAATATCAACCGCGCGGCGTGCATCCTCCACCGACATAATACCCTTAAGGCAGAATTCGCCGCCCCAGTCCGCCCGCACCTTTTCGGCCGTTGACCAGTCCATCGACGTATCCAACATGGTGTTGAAATAATCCTGGATGGAAATGGCCTGTTGCGACCCTTCGGCCACATGATCCTTCAAATTGGACAGCTCAAACTTCTCGCGCAGCAAATAGTTGAGCGTCCAACGCGGGTGCATCGCAAAATCGATGGCGGATGCGGGCGTGAGGCGCGGCGGGGACGTGAAGCCCGTTTGCATGCAGCGTTCCCGATTGCCGCTGACAATCGTATCAACGGTGAGGGCAATCGCATCAAATTTTGCCGCTTTGCATGCCTCGACCATCGCATGGTTCAGGCCCTTATCCTTGTGAATATAGAGCTGGAACAGCTTCGGGCTGCTGATGGTGCGCCCGATCTCCTCAATCGACACGGTGGCCAAACTTGAAATGCCAAAAAACGTGCCGAACTTCTCGGCGGCTCGGCCCACGGCGCGTTCGCCCTGCCAGTGAAAGACACGTTGCAGCGCGGTCGGCGAGAGGAAGAGCGGCATCGCAATCTCACGGCCCATGACAGTCGTGCGCATATCAATGTCCGCAACGCCCGCGAGGACATTGGGGACAAGATCACATTGCTCAAAACTCTCGCTATTGCGCCTGCGCGTTACTTCATCATCAGCCGCGCCATCGATATAGTGAAACACCGGCCCGGGCAGGCGTCTGCGGGCCAATTCGCGAAAGTCGGCAACGTTGTTGCAATCGTCCAGCCCAAGACCCCATTTTGCGGCCGCCAGCCGCGATGCTTCATTTGTCATCTTAACCTCTTAATTCGTCATCACTGTCCCTGTAGCAGCTTCAAAGAGCAAGGGGGCTGAGCAGACGATGTATATCCCTGTCGGCTTAGCCTCTTTCAGAGAGCCTAGGCGTGTAATTTCCGCATAGAGGGCTGCTTATAGTCGCTCACGACTTCAATTGAGCCCCTTCATCACAGCCCGCAGCCCGTTTGGTGCTCGGACACCATCGGCTATAGGCCAAGCCGCTCGTCAATAGCCTTTTTTGCATCAGCCAGAACAGCGGCATAGGATTGTGTGGCATCTATATCGACAACATGCGCCCCATTGAAAGTTAGGCGCGGCGTTGCAGCTATTTTTTGTGCGAGTAAATCTGGTTCATGATCTCCAGCGCGCTGCAGTGCCGTCGGAAGGTCAATGTTAAGTCTTAAGACAAGCGTCGGTCTGGCATCAGCCATTTTCTGATAGAGTTGCAGTTCCCGTTTGGCCAGCCAAGCGATGATCGGGCTTGCCGTTCGCGCGGCTGAAAGGCCAGGGCCATCGTAAAAGCCAGGTATTTCAGCTTGTGGATAGCGGTCGGTCAGTACTGTGATGCCGCGCTTGCACAGTTCTGCCATGTAATCAAAGCGGCGCTTACGCTTGACCGAATAGCGGTAGAGGACAATCGCGGTCAGAAGCCCCGGGATTGCTCCATTAGGATCGCGAGCCTGCTGCGCCTTCTTTGTCAAAACGCGCTCTAAAGTGGGCCCAATCAAGGGCAAGGAACCTATTTTGCGTCCGAGTGGGCCGGAGCCAAGACCCAGATAGCCAGCTTCGGCTGGCCCGTACTTTTGCACATGCGCCAGCAGATCTTTGATGAGCGTTGATTTTCCTGCGCCATCGGCTCCGATAAGAGCAATGACCGGAGCCGACTCTCGGTTCACCGCATATCCCGGTAAAAACCGAACAGTCCCATTACTTCGGTCAGGCAGAAAGTTACTGCGAGCGCCGACCATGCGTACACCCATCCAAAAGTCTCGGCCGGTAGCGCAGCGATATCGAAATCGTATCGTGCCAGCCAATTCACGAAAACAGCGGTCCCAAGCAAAAACACCTTCTGGCGCTCACGCCAGATCATGCGTTTCCACCAAAACTTGTATTTCGGTTTCACCCAACCCGTTAACTTTGGCCAGAGCATTGGCACACGCGCAGCCCATTCGCGATGTGAATCGCCAAATTTCCCAATCAGGAATTCCTCCTCGTAGATGGAAACCCGTTCATAAATTAGGATCGAGAGCAGCAAAACAATGACGGCGAAGACCCAGCTTCCGCTCAGCATTGCAATGCCTGTGTAATTGATGATGCGTCCGACATAGAGCGGATTGCGCACCAACGAATAAGGGCCGGTAGTGTTGAGTTCTGCCGCTTCTGCGGCTGCCTTAACACGCCCAGATGTGCCGAGCGCAGCATGGCCAGACGTCTTAACACGGATTAGAGCGCCGAGGGTCGCGACGGCGAGAGATGCCCAGAACCAGAGCTTGTCGGTTTCTGGGTCGGCGAAGGGGCCAATATCCTTGCTCACCCAGGCGATGGCGGCTCCAAGAATAATAGTGGCGTAAATATAGACGCCGCGGATGACGAATAGTTTCTTCCCGAAGCGGGCAAGTTCGTTTTGATACACGGTTATTCAAGTCCCTTGGTGTTCCATCACGCCGCACGCCTAGCCAGAATTACGCCGCTGTAAAGATCTTATCGGTGGGGTGCTTCCAAAGGCTGCAGAATGATGTCAATACATCGATATTAAAGCCTAGGCCAAGCCTGAATGGTAAAAAATTCGCTTTCTCTTCTGTAAAACGGCAAGAGAATGCTTAGGCAACGCACTTGGGTCACACATGTCTCGTCGTAAAGATTAATCCAACCATGTTAAGAACCTACAGCCGCTTTGGGGTCAAAACATGACCGACGTCGGGCAACTTTGGACTGCTATCGTCCTGGCTGGCCAGCGACGCGGCCCAGATCCAATGGCCAGCCATTTCGGCCTGGACTGGAAGGCGTTGGTTCCGGTGGGCGGGGAGCCGATGGTCACGCGCGTGGTGCGCACCCTGTCCAGCGTGCCGCAAATCGAACGGACCATCGTTCTGACGCAAGTGCCCGATGCGCTGCGACAGGCTGTTTCGGACGGCGGGCCGGCAGAGATTATGACCAGCGGGCGTGGCATTTCGACCAGCATATTGAATGTGATGGATCGCGCGGATGTGCACTGGCCGGTGCTGGTGACAACTGCAGATCACCCGCTTTTGACTCGCGATATGGTGGAGGCCTTTTTGGCCGAGGCGACGGGCGATGTCGCGGTTGCGATGGTCGAACGCCAAAGACTGGTGGCCGCCTATCCCGGGAATAAGCGGACTTGGCTGCGCTTTGCCGATGGCGATTGGTCTTGCTGCAATTTGTTCGCCCTTACCTCGGGTTCGGCGCGGCCTGCGCTCTTGCTGTGGGCAGAGGCGGAGCAGGATCGCAAAAAAGCTTGGAAGCTGTTTTTGCATTTCGGCCCGTTGCTGGCCTTGCGTGCGATCACGCGCACCATTGGTCTGGCGGCGGCGCTGGAAAAAGCGGGCAAGCGGCTTGGCCTTGCCGCGCGATTGGTGCCGATGCGCTTTGCCGAGGCGGCCATAGATGTCGATAAGCCGAGTGATCATGCGCTGGCCGAGCTGATTCTCAAGCGCCGGTCAGACGAGGCGCAAACGACGGCCGGCTGACCCCAAGGACTGTCTGTCTTCGATTGGCAAGGCGAAGCGGCATGACGCCCAAAGTGCGCCCTCTTTGCATAAAGGGGTGGCGCTTGTCATCATTGTCCGGTCAGTTTTGCTGACGGTCTGACTCAATGATCAGAGGACATATTTGCTC
>JBJTAW010000207.1:0-4075 GCA_046091025.1 Chakrabartia sp.
GCATAGGCTAAGTCTGCCGCGCACGTTCACCGGGCGACGGGCCATATCGCCACTGCGCCCGCTTCGCCCAAGCCCGCCCCCATTCTCGTGCAGCAGGCGCAAAGCGTTTCGGCCGGAGCCGAGCTATAACCCAAAAGGCACAAGCGCGGAAAGCCGCATGCGCCAGAGTAGCAGCCCGGCCGATCTGTTGTTCAAGCCCAGACAAGTGCCGATCAATCAAACCCATGCGCGCGCCCATGACATAGGTGATTTTGGTGGCATGGCTCGCCGCACTCGCCCCTCCATAATGGATGATCCGTGCGTCCGGCGTCATCAGGGGCCGCGCGCCCAAGGCGCGGGCGCGCGCGCATAAATCCGCCTCCTCCCCATACATGAAGAATTTAGGGTCAAAGCCGCCCAGCCGCACCCAAAATGCACGGGGGATCAAGAAAAAGCAGCCGGAGGCAATATCGACCTGACGAAGGCTGTCGCGCTGCCAATCGCCCAAACCTTCTGAGTTAAACAGGGCGCTACCCCGGAACAGGCTCCGCAGACCCAGAGCAAAGCACACTGCACTCCACCCCGTTATCCGCCCCCAGACCGAACTGGGGTTGATCTGGCCATCGCCAAACAGCGTCCGCCCGCCCCAGATCAAGGCTTGCGGAAAGGCGCGCGCCGCATTCACCAGCCGATCAATCGCGTCGTCCAGAATGAGCGTGTCTGTGTTGAGCAGGAGGAGATAGTGGCCCCGCGCCTTATCAGCCGCGATGTTATTGGCGCGGGCAAAGCCATGATTGCGCGTCTCGGCAATCAGGCGCACTTGAGAGAAGGTGCTGGCAATGGCGTCCACCGATCCGTCTTGGGAGCCATTATCGACGAGGATGATTTCAAAGCTGGTCGTCCGGGTCTCCGCATAGATGGACTTCAGACAGGCCAACGTCATCTCCCGCGTGTTCCAATTGACCATCAGGATCGACAGCTCTGGATCTGATCCACACATAGTCGATGGCAAGGCGTACTAAAGCTTTGCCGGGACGACGGGGGCCGCTGGTTTGGCATTTGCCTTGCCAGCTGGCTTGGGCGGCGCAAATCCGGATTGATAGGTCACGGCCTCCCGACGCTTCTTCACCTCGGCCTCTAACTCTTTGGTGGCCGTCGCCATGACGGCCCGGCCTTGAAGAATGTTGAGCGCGATGGTCGTTGCCTGATCCGCCGGAACGGGCTGCACCCGTGCATTGGTCACAATATTGGCCGCGGCTGCCCCTTGGGCTGGCACCACAAAGACTTCCCCGGGCGGCAGGGCAAGAATGCGCTTGGCCATGGCAGGTTCCACCTGCAGCGTATCACGCTGGGCAGGCTGGCGGCGATATTGAATGCCGTTGTCGATCAGCCATTTTTCAACTTCGGTCATGGACTTAATGGGCACAAGCTCCTTCAATTTGCGGGGATCCTTGGGCAGGGCGAAGATAATCTGATCCAGCGTGAGGAGCGTGCGCCCGGCAAAGAGGCTGGGGTTGGCGTTCACATAGTTTCGCGCTTCCACCTGCGACGGCCTTTTGGTCTGCCCGGCACTATTCTGCTGCAAAAGATCAACCAAGACCGTTTCTTCTGCGCGCTCCTTCAACAGGACGAATTCCGGAGATTGATCGAGCTTTCGCTCCCGGGCGAGGCCCGCCAGAATGCGCCGATCGATAATCCGCTGCAACGCCTGTTGCTCAACCGCCTTGCGGGCATCGCCCGAGGGCAGTTGCACCCCCTTCAATTCTGCGTTGAGTTCATGAATGGTGACATCCTGCCCATCGACGCGGGCAATGGTCTGCCCGGCTGGGATATTGTCTGATCCCTTTGCGTCGCATGCGGCCAGGCTTGTGAGCAGACCGACCAAGATAAGACCGGACATTGGTTTGCGCATGAGAACTCCCCATCAGGGCTGCGGGCGGAACTACCCGTTGAACTGGCCCAAGGGCTATGCGCGCCCGGTGATGAGAACAAATGAATTGCGCCTTAAAATCCCGTCATGGAGGCGGGGTCAGAGCGTCCGGAACACATGGGTCGCCACCCCCAACCAAGCAGGATCATCAAAAATCTGCTGCTTGGCTCCAGCCCCCATCGGTAAAATCTGAATGCGACTGCCCTCGCGCCCGATCAGCCGACCAAAAACATAGCGGCCCGCCGGACGGGGAATGAGGACATCGCAATTGAGCGCTGCCGCAAAACCCTCCGGCCCGATGCGCCGACACCAAATCTGGTCGCCCACCCGATATTCCCCCACACTTGCATCGACGAGAACAGCGACGGCCCCCGCGTCTGGCATCGCCAAGGTCACCACTTGCTCATGGCGCGGAGCATAGGCCCCCTCTCGTGCCAAAAGGGCCGCCACGGGAAGGTCAGCCCGCTCTGGCAGCTGAACCAGGTCGGCCGCCTCCACCCCCAAAGCCTCAGCAATCCGATTGAGCCAGCCAACCGATACGGTTCGTGTTCCCGTTTCCAATCGGCCAATGGTTTGCGCGGTCGTGGGCGGATTACAACGTTCTGCAACATCCGCCAGCGTCAGCCCTTTGGCCCGACGAACTTCGCGAATACGGGTGATCATGGCGCGCCTCCAGATAAAAAATAACCAAATCGGTTTTTCACTTTCCTACATAGGATCCGAAATGGCAAGGACGATTCGCCAACCAAAGGAGTTTCGATGCCCCGTCTTCTTGCAGAGCGCACACCGCCCGCGGACTTTACCCCAGACCGAGCTTCTCGGCGCACCGTGACGGTCAACCTTGCCGAATCGCCCTTGGGGTGGCTGCGCGCCCGTGCGCTGATTTCTGATCGGCATTTTGCCGCAGGAGAGTTGCTCCGGCGGGATTATGAGATGGCGCAGCTTGGGCAGCGCATGACGATGCGTTGGGACGCGGCACCTGCCCAAAAGGGCCGCCGAGGCGGCTCCAATCCGGCCGGTGCCAGTGTCGCTCTTCTATCTGCTCGCGACCGATTTGATGCGGCTATGTCCACCGCTGGCAATGGCCTCAGCGATATTCTGTGGCGCGTGGTCTGCGCGTGTGAAGCCATGCCAAATGCAGAACACGCGCTTGGCTGGCCCGCGCGATCTGGGCGCATCATCCTAACGCTGGCGCTCGACCGCATCGCCGATTATTACCGCGTTCCATAGACACGAAGAGGAGACGGGTGATGGCGCAGGTGCTTTGGGTGAAGAAGGATGATCTCACCGTTTCAAAACTGGCCGATCTGCCAGACGCACCGCTGGCCGCGGGTGCTGTTCGACTGCGGCTTGAGAGCTTTGCCGTCACCGCCAACAATGTCACCTATGCTGTTGCCGGAGACATGATGCGCTATTGGGATTTCTTCCCGGCACCAGAGAGTTGGGGCATTGTCCCCGTATGGGGGCATGCCCTGGTCGACGCCTCTAACTGCCCGGATATTGCGGTGGGCGAACGTGTTTATGGCTATCTGCCCATGGCGACCCATTTGGATGTTGTGCCCGGCCAAATATCTGCCGGGCAATTCACCGATATGGCCGAGCATCGCCAACCCATGAGCCAATTTTACAATCAATATAACCGGATACAGGCCGACCCGGAGCATGACCCCGCCCGCGAAGATGCGCGGATGATTTTTGCCCCCTTGTTCAAGACCGGTTTTTTGATTGAGGCCTTTTACCGGCGCAATGACTGGTTTGGTGCCCAGCAATTGGTGATGACCAGTGCCTCTTCCAAGACCGCCATGGCGCTGGCCCATTGCGCAAAGGAAGCATCGCCCAATATTCGCCGGATCGGCCTGACATCCCCTGCAAATATGGATTTTGTGCGGGCAACGGGGCTTTATGATGAGGTTGTCGCTTATGATGCGGCAGCGGACCTTGCCCTAGTCCCAAGCGTATCGGTCGATTTTGCGGGCAATGCCGCCGTGATGCGCGCCATCCACACCCGCCTAGCCGCGGAACTGCGGTATTCCAGCATTGTCGGCATGACGCATGTTGGCGCGCGGGCCGGGAGTGGTGAGCCCTTGCCGGGACCCGCCCCTATCCTCTTCTTCGCCCCCACAGAAGCCTGGGAATCCATCAAGGCGCTTGGCCCCATGGGCTTTG
>JBJTAW010000208.1:0-6010 GCA_046091025.1 Chakrabartia sp.
TCAGCCTGCTGAATAAGGACCTGTCGACATGATCCGCATTGGTGCATTTCTTGTTGGGCTCTTCTTCTCGGGCTGGCTGCTTGTCTCAGCCGCGATGGCTGCCTTTAACTTCATCTCCGAACCGCCGGCCCCGACTGCTGAGCATGAATTCCATAAGCCTGCCAAGGACGTGGACTTCTCGTTCGACGGCCCGCTTGGCAAGTTTGATCGTGCGCAGTTGCAGCGTGGGCTGCAGATCTATCGTGAAGTCTGCTCCGCCTGCCACAGCCTGAAATATGTCTCGTTCCGCGATTTTGCGGCGCTGGGCTATAATGAAGGCCAGATCAAAACGATCGCGCAAGAATGGCCGGCTGAGACGCCTTCGATCAATCCGGACACAGGTGAAGCGATGACCCGCAAGTCCATTGCAACGGACAAGATCCCGTCTCCCTATCCGAATGACGTTGCCGCGCGTGCCGCCAATAACAACGCTGTTCCGCCAGACCTCTCTTTGATGACGAAGGCACGCCATGGCGGATCGGCCTATGTCTATTCGCTGCTGACGGGATATCAGAACCCGCCTGCGGAACTTGCCAAGAAGTTCCCGGACTCCATGCCCAGCAAAACCACGCACTATAATCCTTATTTTGCGAACCTGAACCTCGCGATGGCAGCCCCGCTTAACACCGACGGGCAGGTTACCTATGGCGAAGCCGCGCCCAAGCCAACGGTGTCGCAGATGGCGAAGGATGTGGCGGCGTTCCTGACATGGACGGCCGAGCCGAAGCTGGAACAGCGCAAGCGCGCTGGTACGGCAGCTGTTATCTTCCTGCTGATCTTCTTGGGGCTTTGCATTGGCGCCTATAAGAATATCTGGGCAGACAAGAAGACGGTCGCCTAACCCCATCTTGACGAGATGCATGAACAGGCCCGGTAGAGCGATCTGCCGGGCCTTTTCTTTTGGCTATGATCGGCAGCTCACCAACCAGCGGGCCGACAATTGCAGAAGGAGTTTTTTTCCATGACCCTGCCATTTTCGCTTGCTGGCCGCACAGTCCTGATCACGGGGGCGTCTTCCGGCCTTGGCGCACATTTTGCTCACCTTTTTGCAAAGGCTGGGGCCAATATTGTCCTGGGTGCGCGTCGTGCAGATCGGGTTGCAGCCCTCGCCGCCGAATTAAGCGGCTCTGGCACTGGCGCGCTGGCCCTTTCCCTAGATGTCACGGATGAAGCGTCGATTAAGGCCGCCTATGATGCCGCTGAAGCCCGCTTTGGCACGGTGGATACCATCATCGCGAACGCCGGCACGTCGGCGGCAGGCCGCTCCACCGAAATCGACGATGCTGATGTGCGCAGGGTGACGGACACCAATTTCATCGGTGTTTATCTGACGGCACGAGAAGGCGCACGTCGCCTCATTGCGGCCGGGTCGCGGGAAACGGGCAAGGGACGGATCATCCTGATCGGATCCATCACATCGCATCTGACGGGGGAAGGCGATTCTGCCTATGCGGCCACCAAGGCCGCGGTTGCCCATCTCGGCCGCAATCTTGCGCGCGAATGGGTGCGCCAAGGCATCAACGTGAACACGATTCAACCCGGCTATATCCAGACCGAAATTGCGGGTGACTTTTTCCAGACCGATCTGGGTAAAGCAAAAGTCGTGGCCTTTCATCGCAAACGCCTTCAGCCCATCGACTCACTGGATGCCATGATGCTCTATTTCGCGTCCGACGCATCCGCCGCGACGACAGGGTCGACGATCGATATCGATGACGGACAATCGCTATAAGGGGGGTGCCGCATCCTCACTCAGGGCAGGCAGTCCCGCCAGAAGCGCCAGCCGAACCGCCGCAGATACAGTGCGCACACCGAGTTTTTCCATCAATGTTGCCCGAAAACTCTCGACCGTCCGGATGCCCGGCTGCGCCTTTAGCGCCTGAACAACGGGAACCATCTTGATCGCCTCTGGCCGGGTGCCAAAAACGATCAAGATATGCTGTTTGCGCAGAACCGGGGACACCATCCCCGGTTGTTATCGCAACGTTGGTTAAGCAGTCGTCAATTTTGGCGCGGCTAAATCAAGCGCGTGGCGAATGATCGAAATCATCGCGTCAATCTGTTCAGTTGTGATGATGAGCGGCGGGCACATGACAATCGTATCGCGAATGCCGCGCACCATAAGGCCGTTTTCAATGCACAAATCACGCACCATCGGCCCTGCTGTTCCTTCAGCCCCACCAAAGCGCGCGCCGCTGACCTTATCCGCGACAATTTCCACAGCACCAATCAGGCCAACCGAGCGCGTTTCCCCCACCAACGGATGATCATTCAGCGTCGCGAGCGCCTTGGCCAGATAAGGACCCGTCTCAGTGCGGGTGCGCTCAATCAAATGCTCCCGCTCCATGATCTCAATATTCCGCAGCGCGACGGCAGCAGCCACCGGGTGGCCGGAATAGGTGAAGCCGTGAACAAAATCGCCGCCGGTTTTCAGGACATCGACAATTTCTTTCGACACGGCGGTCGCAGAAATGGGCATATACCCAGAGGACAGGCCCTTTGCCATGGCGATGATATCTGGCGAGACCCCAACGGTTTCATGGCCCCACCAATTGCCCGTGCGCCCAAAGCCGCAAATGACCTCATCACACACAAGAAGGATGCCATATTTGCGACAGATGCGCTCTACCTCTGGCCAGTAATTGGCAGGTGGAATAATGACACCGCCCGCGCCCTGGATCGGCTCGCCGATGAACGCTGCAACATTTTCTGGGCCAACTTCGAGGATCTTGTCCTCAATCGCCTTCGCGCAAACAAGACCAAAATCCTCTGGCGACATATCCCGGCCTTCATTGAACCAATAAGGCTGGCGGACGTGTTCAACGCCGGGGACGGGCAAATCACCCTGTTCATGCATGAACGTCATCCCGCCGAGCGATACACCGGCCACGGTTGAGCCATGATAGGCATTCCAGCGCGAGATGAAGACCGTGCGCTTTGGCTGTCCTTTGAGCTTCCAATAATGGCGCACCATGCGGAACACCGTATCATTCGCCTCTGAGCCGGAGGCGTTGAAGAAAATATGGGGCAGGCGATAGCCCGTCAGCTTGGCGATTTTTTCGGCCAGCAACACCGTTGGCGGTGTGACGGTTTTGAAGAAGGTATTGTAAAAAGGCAGTTCGAGCATCTGCTCTGCGGCCACATCTGCCAGTTCGTGCCGGCCATAGCCGACATTGACGCACCACAAGCCCGCCATGCCATCCAATATGCGGTTGCCATCGCCATCAAAAATATAACAGCCTTCGGCATGGGTCACGATGCGGCTGCCGCCCATCGATTCAATCAGCTTATAATCCTGTTGGGCAGGCAGATGGTGCGCGACATCAAGGCGCTTGAGTTCAGCGATATCATAATTGCGGGGCATGGGCGGATCCTGTGCGATATTGGCCCATTATGGGCGACGAAGACGGACAATGCGAAAGGCAAATGGCGCGGACAAGGCCACGCCATGCCTCACGGCGAAAAGCCGATCCGGGCCAGATATCGATCAACGCACTCATTCATGAGCCGAGCTTAGCAGAGCTGGGCAGGCAGGGAAATGGGGAACACCATCCTAAGCAAAGCGGCGCACAGGAGCTTCCCGCCTCTTAACCGTCATTCCCGCGGAGGCGGGAATCCATAAGCGCGGCAGGTGATGACGGATGGTAAAGGCCCGCCTCGTTGCGGTTGCTATGGATGCCCGCCTCCGCGGGAATGACGTTGCGGTGCTTTTCCGCGATTACGCCTCGAACGACAGATCCAGCGCCTCTGCCACGGCGCGGTGGCGGATGGCGCCACCTGCGACATTGAGCCCGGCGGCCAGATGCGGATCCAAGGCCATGGCGCGTTCTGCCCCCAAATTGGCAATGTGCAGCGCGAACGGCAGGGTCGCATTGTTGAGCGCAAAGGCAGATGTGCGTGCGACAGCGCCCGGCATATTGGCGACGCAATAATGAATGACGCCTTCTTCCACAAAGACAGGATCTGCATGGGTTGTCGCATGGCTTGTCTCAAAACAGCCGCCCTGATCGATCGCGATATCGACCAGAACCGACCCACGCTTCATGGTCTGGAGCATATCGCGCGTCACCAGCTTTGGCGCAGCGGCCCCCGGCACCAGCACCGCGCCAATGACGAGATGGGCATTTGCAACAGCCGCAGCAATGGCCGCCTTGGACGCATAGGCCGTCTTGATCGAATTGCCGAAATGGGTGTCGAGTTCAGCCAGACGATCATTGCTGATATCGTAAATCGTCACGTCGGCCCGCAAGCCAACGGCCATTTGCGCGGCATTCAGCCCAGATACGCCGCCGCCCAAAATGGCGACCTTGGCCGGCGCGACTCCGGGACCGCCGCCCAGCAAAATGCCGCGGCCGCCCTGTTCTTTCTCCAAATAATGCGCGCCCACCTGAACCGCCATGCGGCCTGCGACTTCGGACATGGGCTTTAGGAGGGGAAGCGAACGGTTGGGTGCTGTGACCGTTTCATAAGCGATGCACGTTGCCCCTGATTTCATCAGGCCAAGGGCCTGATCCTTATCGGCGGCCAGATGCAAATAGGTGAACAGGGTGTGGCGCGCCTCGAGCAGGGCGATCTCGCGGGCTTGTGGCTCCTTCACCTTGACGATCATATCGGCAGCTTTGAACACCTCTGCAGCCGTGCCCAAAATCTGCGCGCCAACGGCGGCATAGGCCGCATCGTCGAAATCAATGCCAGCGCCAGCGCCCGTTTCCACAAACACCTCATGCCCAGCGGCGACCAGCTCCGCCACAGACGGCGGCGTCAGACCCACGCGATATTCATGAACCTTGATTTCTTTCGGTACCCCAATTTTCATGACACTCTCCACAGCTGAACTTTGAGAGTTTTATAGGGCAAATTGCGCTGGAAAAGTTTGCAAAGATCACCTATTCGAATGTTCAAATTAGGATTTCATCCTAAATTTTATTCATATACTGAGATTATTGATCAAATGGATGCACTTGACGCAAAAATTTTATCGGCGCTGTCGCTGGATTCCACGCTGACCAGTGAACGGCTGGGCGCGCAAGTCGGTCTGTCCCCATCTGCCGCACACCGCCGCGTGAAGCAGCTCGAAGAAGCCGGTTTGATCACGGGCTATGCCGCCCGCCTCTCCCGCCGCGCGCGCGGCAATCCCTCCACTGTGTTCGTGTCTGTCACCTTGGTCGATCAGCGCCGCGAGACAATGGAATCATTTGAGTCTGCCATCCGCACCGAGCCACTTGTCGCCGAAGCGCATCTGATGAGTGGGGAATATGATTATCTGCTCAAGGCCGAAGTACCCGAGACGGACAGTTTTGAACGCGTGCACCGGCAAGTTCTGGCCGCATTGCCGGGTGTGCACCGGCTGGTCACCCATTTCAGTTTGCGCGGGGTTATTGGGACGGACTAGGCCGCAACGCCGATCAGGCTGCGAGCGGAAGCCTTAGCCGGGCCAGCAAGCCGCCCAAATCCTCGCTTTGTTCCAACATAACCGTCCCATGATAAAGCTCTGCCACATCGCGCACGATGGCAAGGCCGAGGCCCGTCCCCGGCTTTGAGCTGTCGAGCCGGACACCGCGATTGAACAGGCGGTCACGGTCTTGGGCTGTAATGCCTGTGCCATCATCCTCAATCAGCAGCTCGGCCGCATCCCCTGCCTTTTGCACCGTTACAAACACGCTGCCGCCGCCATATTTCGCGGCATTTTCAAGGAGGTTGCCCAGCATCTCTTCCAAATCCTGCCGCTCAATCCGTGCGGCAAGGTTTTTGTCCCCGGCAATGTCGATCCGAACATCTGGATAAAGCCGCGCCACGGCCCGTTCCACCGACTGAAGCACTGGCCAGATATCCGCTCGGCTATGTGCATGACCCCGCCGACCAATGGCCCGTGCGCGGGCCAAATGGTGATCCACCTGACGGCGCATCGTCGCCGCCTCTCGGATGACCGTCTCATTCAAATCTGGGGCGGCAGCAGTGGCTGCATTCATGA
>JBJTAW010000209.1:0-3974 GCA_046091025.1 Chakrabartia sp.
TCAGGCGGCGTTGCGCACGGCCTCTGTTCAGGAGCTGCGGCCCGCACTTGAGGCAGGCCGAGCAGAAATTGCCCGCCGCCTTGCGCTGCGGCCCACCCAAGGGCGTGAGGTCGCGGCAAGCTATGCTTTTCTGACCGATCAGTTGCTGCGGCTCATCTTCGACTTCACCGTAGAGCGGCTCTACCCTTTGAATAATCCGACAGCGGCAGAGCGGATCTCGCTCATTGCGGTTGGCGGCTATGGCCGGGGTGAAATGGCGCCCCAGTCAGACATCGATATCGCCTTCATCTTTCCCTATAAACAGACCGGCTGGTCAGAGCAGGTGGTTGAATCCATGCTCTACACGCTTTGGGATTTGGGCCTGAAGGTTGGTCATAGCAGCCGATCACTTGATGAAATGGTGCGCATGGCAAAGGAGGATCTGACGATCCGGACCGCCATGCTGGAATCGCGCTATGTCTGGGGCGATGAGGTGCTTTATGATGAGGCTTCTGCCCGCTTTGCAGCCGACGTTTTGGCCGGAACGTCGCGCAGTTTCATCACCGATAAACTGGCCGAGCGCGATATGCGGCACAAGCGCATGGGCGATAGCCGCTATGTGGTGGAACCCAATTTGAAGGAGGGCAAGGGCGGCCTTCGGGATTTGCACACGCTTTTTTGGATCGGCAAATATCTTTACCGCGTCACCACTATTCCCGAGCTGGTGCATAAGGGACTGTTGACCGACGGAGAGCTGCGCCAATTTCAAAAGGCGGAGAATTTCCTCTGGGCGGTGCGCTGCCATCTTCATCTGATTGCCAAACGTCCAGAAGAACGGCTGACCTTTGATGTGCAGCGCGAGATTGCGGAACGGATGCGCTATAATGACCGCCCTGGCCGGTCGGCTGTTGAGCGGTTCATGCAGCATTATTTTTTGAATGCGAAAATGGTGGGCAATCTGACCGCGCTGTTCCTTGCGCATCTGGATGATACGCATGCGGCCAAGGGGCGACGCTTTACATTGCCAAGCCTTGCGGGCTTTCGCCGCAGCCCCAAAAAGCTCAACGGCTTTGTGCTTGATCGTGGGCGCTTGGCGCTGCCGTCAGACAGTTTTTTCTCTGAAGATCCGGTGCGCCTTGTTGAGATTTTTGCGCTGGCCGATTCTCAAGGGTTGGAAATCCACCCGCAGGCCATGCGGGCGGCCGCACGCGATGCCGTTCTGATTGATGCCAAGGTGCGCAATGACCCGCGCGCCAATGCGTTGTTTCTGGATGTTCTCACATCGCCGCGTGAGCCAGAGACCGTCTTGCGCTGGATGAATGAGGCGACCGTCTTTGGCCGGTTTGTGCCTGATTTTGGCCGGGTCGTCGCGCAGATGCAGTTTGATATGTATCACCATTATACGGTGGACGAGCATTCGATTCGGGCCATTGGTTTGCTGTCCCGAATTGAGAAGGGCTTGCTGGGGAGCGATCATCCACTGATAACGGCCTTGCTGCGCCAGCTCATTTCCCGGCGCGTCCTCAGTGCCGCTATCTTATTACATGACATCGCCAAGGGGCGGGGTGGCGACCATAGTGTTTTAGGCGCTGAGGTTGCGCTGAAGCTATGTCCTCGGCTGGGTCTTACTCCGGCGGAGACTGAGACCGTCGCTTGGTTGGTGCGGCACCATCTTTTAATGTCGGCCACGGCATTTAAGCGTGATTTGTCGGACTTTAAGACGGTGCTTGATTTTGCTGAGACGGTGCAGTCGCCAGAGCGTCTTCGTCTTCTCCTCGCCCTGACCGTGGTGGATATCCGGGCGGTGGGTCCGGGGGTCTGGAACAGCTGGAAAAGGCAGCTGCTCACTGATTTATTTGAGTCGGCCGAAGAGGTGCTGCGCCTCGGGCATAAGCAGCGCGGCCGGGCAGACCGGGTGCGCGCCAAGCAGGAGGCGCTTGAGGCTGCACTTGGATGGCCCAAGACGCGCTTTGCAAGCTTTGCGCGCAGACTGCCAGAACCCTATTGGGTGGCTGAGCCCGACGATGTTCTGGCCAGCAATGCCCGCCAGATTGAGGCGGCAGGCACTGCCAACCTCTCTATTTCTGCCACAGTTTACCCATCGCGCGGCGCCACATTGGTGACCGTCTATGCCGCCGACCATCCCGGCCTTTTTTACCGCATTGCAGGCGGCATCCATCTGGCCGGGGGCAGCATCATTGATGCGCGTATTCACACGACCCGCGATGGCATGGCGCTCGATAATTTTCTGGTGCAGGATCCTTTGGGGCGCCCCTTTGACGACGCGCGCCAGTTGCAGCGGATTGAGCAAGCCATTGAAGGGGCGCTCGCCAACCGGGCGCAGCTGGTCGAAAAGCTGGCGGCGAGGCCCTTATCGCGGGCCCGGGCCGAAGCATTTGACATTGCTCCCAACATCCTCATCGATAATCGGGCCTCCAACCGCTATACTGTAATCGAAGCCAACGCGCGCGATCGGCCCGCTCTTCTCTATGACCTTGCCTTTGCGTTGTTTGAGGAAAGGGTGACGATCCACTCAGCGCATATTGCAACCTATGGCGAGCGCGCGGTCGACACATTTTATGTGACCGATTTGACCAATGATAAGATTGAAAGCGTCACGCGGTTGTCCGCGCTTGAGGCCCGTCTTTTGGCGGCGGCGTCCGACATGCGCCTGGCCATTCGCGCAGCCTAGTCTTTATTAAGGGAAAATTAGCCCTTCGGAGCGATTGACGTTAACGTAAAGTCTTCCTATCCCACGTGTCACGAGAGGGTAAACCGGAGACTCACCAATGAATCTTGAATTCAGCCCCGAAGAATTGGCCTTCCAGCAGGACGTGCGCACCTTCATTGCAGACAATTATCCCGCCAATTTGCGCGGCAAGCAGGATGAGGGCGATGAGCTCTCCAAAGACGACTTCCTGAGCTGGCACCGCGTCCTGTACAAAAAGGGCTGGGTCGCCGCGGCTTGGCCGGTTGAATATGGCGGCACGGGCTGGACGGCAACGCAGCGCTATATCTGGTCGGAAGAAACCGCCCGGGCCGATTGCATTCGCTTGATGCCTTTTGGTCTGACCATGGTTGGCCCCGTGATCTACACCTTTGGTACGCCAGAGCAGAAGGCCAAGTTCCTGCCCCGTATTTTGTCGGGTGAGGATTGGTGGTGTCAGGGCTATTCCGAACCCGGTTCGGGCTCTGACCTTGCGTCGTTGCGCACCCGCGCGGTCCGCGATGGGGACCATTATGTCGTCAATGGTCAAAAGACTTGGACGACAATGGCCCAGCATGCCGATTGGGGCTTCTTCCTTGTGCGTACCAATACGGACGCCAAGCAGCAGGAAGGCATTAGCTTCCTTCTGATCGACATGAAGTCGCCGGGCGTGACTGTGCGTCCGATCATCACCTTGGGTGGGGAGCATGAAGTGAACGAAGTTTGGCTGGAGGACGTCCGCGTTCCGGCTGAAAATCGTGTCTATGAAGAAGATAAGGGCTGGACCTGCGCCAAGTTCCTCCTCGCGCATGAGCGCACGGGGATTGCCGGTGTGGCGGCGTCCAAGCGCGGCGTTGAAAAGATTAAGTCGATTGCGCTGAGCGAAACCGATGGGGATCGCCCCTTGCTGTTGAACCCATTCTTCCGCCGCAAGGTGGCAGAATTGGAAATGGATCTGACCGCGCTTGAATTTACCGAATTGCGCACCCTAGCAGGCGAAGCCGCCGGCAAAGGCCCGGGGCCGGAATCAAGCCTGTTGAAGATCAAGGGCTCGGAAATTCAGCAGCGCATCACCGAACTCGCATTGGAAGCGGCGGGCCATTATGGCGCGCCTTATTTCCGCGGCTTTGGCGAAGGCGATAATGAGCATCCGATTGGCCCAGATTACGCAAATCGCGCCGCGCCAACCTATTTCAACACCCGCAAGACGACCATCTATGGCGGGTCGAATGAAATTCAGCGCAACATCATCGCGAAGATGGTGCTGGGGCTATAATTAATCTGCTCC